>NZ_JAUBRO010000003.1:0-93180 GCF_036701945.1 Microcoleus sp. MON1_C1
TGGTTTACCGCTTTGGGTATCTCCACGATGGCTTTCAACTTGAACGGTTTCAACTTCAACCAATCGATTATCGACTCTCAAGGTCGTGTCATCAACACTTGGGCTGATGTCATCAACCGCGCTAACTTGGGTATGGAAGTGATGCACGAGCGCAACGCTCACAACTTCCCTCTCGACTTGGCTGCTGGTGAAACTACTCCCGTAGCAATGGTTGCTCCTTCTATCAACGGCTAAGTTTTAGCTTTTGATTAACAAAAAGCGCTCCTAGTAATAGGGGCGCTTTTTGTTTGGGGAAAAATATTTTTACTGCGGGGATTGGAAGTATAGCAGTCGCTAAGGCAGTTAGGACGCTTGACCTAAGACATCTTCAATTACCAGAATGTAAACAATCAAACTGTTCCAGTTGTTGGCGGCTTCGACTCTTTAATCAAGACTCTTCTTGGCTCAATCTTCTTTAGGTAGAGGAGAATATGGTGGTAAGTACACTAATGTTTCAAAAAAAATTTTGTTCAATAAATAACCATCAATAGCTGTGCGATCGAGCTTTTTAATTTTCCCATCCCTGAAGTGCTACGAAGCTACTGCAAAATCTGTGTACTGCCGCATCCCAGGCTCGTGAAATGCCAAAACAATATCTTCCTTGGGAACTCCAGCGCGCACCAAATCCGTTGCAATCCCATCTTCAGTCCAGTCTTCCTCAATCCAGAATTTGCGATCGCGAATCCGAACGTACACAGTGATACCGGTAATGCGATCGCCCTTTTGCCAGCCCAGATTCATCCACATATAATTACCGTTTTATTCGTCGGTAATTAAGAATATTTCCTCGCCATCCGGCCCAAGCCTGCATTGCAAGCCCGCATGAGCGAACTGCTCGATCGCCATAAACATGGTATGCTCGATCGCTCGGAAGAAGTCGAACTCGATCGATACTTGCTCCTAGAACATTGGGTGCGTTTAGCCAAAGCTCATGCTTATAAACACTTACAGACAGCAGCATGAGTTCCGAAATGGCACTACCCGTCTTTCTAAAAGCTGTTTTCTTGCTTTTTCAGTAAGCCCTAATTATAATCAAAGTGTCAATGTCGATTGTAAAGAGTAGATTCAACCATTTTACATAAAAAAATTCAGCGCGTAGATAAAGGATTCGATCGATTTATTGGGGAGATATCAACGGGAATATATCGGGAAAACCCTGATTTAAAACTGTTGTTAATTTCGGAACAATGATATTGCATACTGCAACAAATAAAAGTATGAAAGCATTTATAAGTCATAGCAGTGTAGATAAACCATTTGTCGAGCGTCTGGCAACAGATTTACGCACCCGCGAAGGAATTGATGCTTGGTTAGATAAATGGGAAATTCTCCCTGGTGACAAGATACCTGAGAAACTTGAAGAAGGTCTTTCTAGTGCGGACATTTTTATTTTGGTACTGTCACCGGAAAGCGTCAACTCTCAGTGGGTTAGCTACGAGAAGGACGCATGGTTGACTGCACAAGTAAACGAGGAAGTAGCCGCTAAAAAAGAGTCGCGTACCCCCAACCGCCGCTTGATACCTGTCCTTTATAAAGACTGTGAAAAGCCATTTTTTCTCCAATCTTTTTTACACGTAAGCATAAACGACCAAAACTATGAGGATGGTTTTCAACAACTTGTCAGAGGTATTCGGGGTGAGTCTGGCAAGCCACCTCTCAAGGGTGAGACTACGGCTACACCTGTTTCTCCATTACCTGAAGGACAATTTGACTCCGGTGTTGCGCCGAGAATACTAGCTTTTAATCTGCTCAAAAGCCTCTTAACATCGCAGTTTGACGAAGTTATTTTCCGCTACGATATAGACGAATCTCAACTACCAACGAATGTGGCACAAGTGCAAAAGGCTACAGATGTTATTAAATTTGCCCGTCAAAAAGAAGGAGGGTCTCTTTCAGGATTGCTAGATGCTATTTATCAAGTTGCTCCACATTTGAGGAAGTAGGCTGAATGGCCGATCGAAATGAGCTATTAAACCACCTTAAGAAGTTGAGTCCTGCTCAATTTGAGGAAGTGTTGTTCCGTTTAAACATTGACCTCTCGATTATTCCAAGCCCTTGGGCAGAGCAAAGCCTTAGAGCTATCAGAGTCATCCAAAGGCTCGAGCAAGAGCAGGATGGACTCGTTCGCCTAGAAAAAACGCTTGCTGAACCCGCAATCTCAATCGTTGGCAAGCAATATATCGGATATGAGATTGAAGCTCAAGTAAGGCAAATTGTCAGCGATTACACCCAACAGCCATTTGAGGGACGCGAAGAAGAAAAGCGTCAACTAGATGAATTTTTGACAAACAATTCTAGTGGCGTGTTGTTGGTAACGGCTGCTGCTGGCTTTGGGAAATCAGCTCTATTATCTCACTGGCAAAAGACGCGACAGGATGATTTTTTTATTGCCTATCACTGTTTTAGCAACCGTTACGAAAAAACGCGATCGGTTTCTGAAGCCTATCGCCATTTGCTGAAGCAACTTTATTATTATTACAAAATCAGGAACGGGCAGTACCCGAATGATGAGTATAGGATGCGGGATATTCTTGTGGGGATGCTGCGCGAACCTGTTTCGGAAGATGGCAAACGCCTAGTGATAGTTTTAGACGGGTTAGATGAAGCAGACAAAACTTTTGAGCCGTTTTTTACCTCTCTACCTGCTGGTGTATTTGTCATTGCTTCAGCACGAGCCGAAAAAGGGGAGAAGCCAGAATACCTGCGTAACTGGATAGATAATGCCCAGCAGATATTACCCCTTGAGTGGCTACCTCGTGAGGCAATTCCTAAGTGGCTAGAGAAAATCAGCGAGTTAGCTACCTATTCGCAAGATGGCGATTTTGTCGCAAGACTGGCTAAGACAACGGATAGATTCCCGCTCTACCTACGTTATCTCATTGATGATTTGAGACAGGCGGCCATAAAACGTCAGGATGTGCAAGCGGTACTTAAAGATAGTCCAGGAGGCTTCAAAGATTATGTGAAAGAACAGTTTCGGCAACTGGCAAAAATAAAGGAGATAAAGCGGCAACCGGAAGTGCAGGAATTGTTCGCCTTACTGTCAGTAGCACTGGGAGCGCTATCAGAGCATGATATTCAGCATTTAACCAGTCTGACTGTATGGGATTTGGCAGATTTACCCTGGCAGGCAACACGGTGGTTCAGTATTCAAGCAGGTATCTACAGCTTTGCTCACCCATTACTAGCCCAAGAGTTTTGCGGTGTGCTAGGGCCTCAGGCTTCCTCGGCTGAAGGCAAGTTAATTGAATACTGTGCTAAATGGCAGGAAAAGCATAGTGATTATGTGTTGCGGCATTATGCCGAACACCTGAGAAAAGCGAAGCGCTGGGAAGAGTTGTATAAACTCGCACGGGATGAAGAGTTTGCATCTGCCCAATTGCAACAATTACTTGATGAACCCGATCTATCTTTGAAAACTGTGCAAACTGCTTTGCTGGGTGCTGCTGAGGAAGACAAGGCAGAGATAATAGCCGAGTTTTTGCTATTACACGCACGGCTTGTAGATTCGCCAGAATCACCACTAGAGGGGCTACGATCTCGTAGTTTAGAAAGAGCATGGAGACTAGCGGATGGATGGGAAATTGAACGCTGCATCCTGTGGTATCTGCTGCTGACGTGGGAATTGAAGGATGAGGGCAAATTAGAGCAAGCACGGGAGACTTTGGATAGATTGCAGCAGCAGAATTTGCCACGTTTTCAAATAGGGACCGCCACCCATTGGCAAGGTGATTATGCTGCTTATCTTCTAGCCCATATTTTTGAAGTAAATGAGGAAGCCTGTATTGCTTTGCAGCAGAGGCTTTTTCAATATATGACTCGCTACCGACTTTGCCAAATTCTCATCAATCGCGAAAGACTTCAAACGGCGCTGAAAATTGCGGAAGGAATTCTTTTAGAACTTAAGCAGTGGTATCCATTACGAAATATATTAAAAGCGCAAATAGAGAAAGGAAATACTCAAGAAACAAAATCTATCTTGGCAAAATCCCTTGAGATTACTAGGAAAACCTTTCCGAGGCAGTTGTGGCTATGGGGGATGGGTGATGTAGCTAAAGCACAAATGGAAGTGGGACAGATGGAGGAAGCAAAAGCGACCTTTGCCGAAGCTATTGAAACTGCTGAGAATTTAAAGGCAAAGGCTCGAACGAATATCTTGATTGCGATCACAAATTTACAGGCAGATGTAGGATTATTTTTGGATGCCCGCGAAACGCTGCAACGTATTGATATGCAAGGTGCATCCGCAGCTTCCTGGATATCTCTTGCCGAGGTACAAGCAAAAATTAGGGATAAAGAACAGGCAATAACTTCACTGAGTCAAGCGAAACAATTAGCCAGAAATAATGAGGATAAAAACTCCTTTTATCATATTCTTAATACCATAGCCAGCAAGCAGTCACAAATGGGTCGATTGGCAGAGGCGAATGAGACTATTGAAGAACTTGCAAGTCTTCAACCTTTTAACCAACCGCACGATCCGGCTGAAATATTTGAAAAAATTCCAGAAGATCGAGACTCAGCACTGTTGAAAACCGTGCAAGAACATTTAGCAGCAGGACAATTGGAGGAAGCACTTAAAACTAGCAGTGACATTCAAGAACAAAGTACACAAGAGGATGCTGCGGTACAAATAGCCATAGCATACGCTCATGCTAAAAACTTTAGTAAAGCGATCGAGATTGCTAATCAACTATTTAATCAAGTCAAAAAGGTTGAACTTCTACAGTCGATCGCTATAATACAGCTACAAGCTGGCCTAGTCCAAGAATCACGAGATACATTGGCAATGGGAATCAAAGTTTCCTTTGCTTCTGAGCTTTCATATCAACAAGCTTTGGCTTTGGTAAATTTGGCAGATTTGCTTGTAGAAAATCATCACAACAAGCAAGGTATAGATTATGCTAATGATGTCTATAAAATTACCAGTCAAATTCATAATAAGAAAGACAGAGTAAAGGTTCTAGCATTATTAGGCGAAGTATACGCTAAAGCAGGTCAAAAAAATAATGCCAAAGATATCTTCGCTGAGGCGATTGAGATTATACAGACGGTTGAAAAGCAAAATTCTCCCAATTCTGTTAACGAGTCTGTTGTTAAACTGTTTGCAACAATAGGTATAGCACAGGCAAGAGCAAGAGAGTTTAATGGTGCTTTAGAGACAGTACAAAAAATTGAAATTATTGGTATTAAAGCCCAGGTACTTAAAACACTAGCACAGGTACACCCAGATGCAGAACAAGAGGAAATATTAAAGACAGCCCTTGCGACTACTTATGAAGATGCTCTCAGTTCTTTTAGTTTGGTATTTGACCATTTAGCGACAACTCTAAGTTCCATAGCAGTGGCTCAAATGGCACTTGGAGATAGAGAAGTAGCATTAGCTATTTTTTCTGAAGCCCTTGAGATAGTAAAAGAGGATACAGCCCAAGGAATCAAGACAAATCCAGACTCACTTCTATCAAGAATAGCAGCAGACCAAGCAGAGGTAGGAGAGATTACTCTTGCCTTGGAAAATGTTAACAAAATTGAGGATAGATTGGAACAAGTAATAACACTGTATTATAGTGCTGCATTTCAATGGAATAAAGGAGACAAAGAAGAGATATGGAATACACTTAATGCTGCTATTAAAGCCCAAGAAAAAATTACAGATGAAGACAAGCAACTTCAAGCAATTGAGCGGATTGCTTACATACAGGCAATGGCAGGACAAGTGGAACAGGCATTCCGTACAGCAGGAAAAATCTTAACTAACCGTCATCAACTATTGTGCAACATTGCTGCTATCCTTGTCCAAATTCAAGACAAAGATAACTTCAAAAAGCTGTTAATTTCCTGTGTTTACTCCTCCGATACTGCCTATAAAATGTGTACTATTCTAGCGAGGCTGTATCCTAACAAGGCAGAATCGGTCGCTGAGAAAGTAAAAAAATTATCTTGAATTAAATCGATAAAATAGTAAATCTATAAAAGGAATAAACCAATGCCAAAACAAGACCCAGCCAAATTAAAAAAAGTATCTGTCAACCTTCCCTTCGGCATCGGTGGCGCAGAGTGGGAAGCTGATGTAACCGAACGAAAAGCAGCATGGGCGCTTTACGTGGAACTGGTAACTCGCATTACTGTAGAATCGCTTCAATCCGACCAAGGACTGTTACGAGAAGCTCTAAATTCGCTCTACAAAATGTTTGAGATTACACGTCAAATTCTCAGAGAAGCTGGCCCTGATGTAGGCATATCATATAACTCTGTTGGCGGAATTGCTATTGCTGTACTCAATCAAGGTTTGCGTCCATTTCTGTCTAAATGGCATCCTTTACTACAGGCATGGGAGGCACAGTGTCCCCCCAATACTAGCCCTAAAGAACATGAAAAAAACTGGTCACAGGAGCCTCAGTTGCGTCAAGAATTGCGATTACTCAGTGAAAACTTAGATGAATATGTTAAAGCCTTGGCACAAATTGTAGGAGTAAAAAAATAATTTTTTCTATTTCTTTAAATTTATCATCTGTGTTCTAAATCATTCTTTCGTACAGACTCACAGTACACGTCTTTTTAGAAAAGAATGCTTTTGAGCTTAAAATATCCGATCTGGCAAGCTGAATAATCGCATTTACTCAAATAGTCAAAAGGATGCCATTCATTTTTACTAATGGCTTCAAAGTAAGAACCATCTTGCTGTGCAGTATGGGGTTGTATATTGCTAACATCAGCATAGTACATATAGCAAATTTCGTTCGTTTGAGTGCCAACAATATATTTACCTAACGGCACAACCTGAACAGAAAACCCAGATTCTTCATCTACCTCTCTGATTGCTGCTTTCTCTGGTGACTCGCCCGTCTCTATCCCCCCAGTAATGGGGCAAGGATAGAGCGGAAGTTCTTCATTTAGCTCGGAACTATCGATACAGAGGGGTTGCTGTCTAATCAGGACTTCATATTCTATTTCTCTTCCAGCAACATTGCTTTTTCTGACTAAGAATATAGCTACTGAGTCTTTTCCTTTTCTTTCCAAGTAATGAAATCCCCTGGCAGTTTGCTTCACAGTAATCCAATTGGTCGTAAAAATATTTTTTTCCTGGCTCATTTTACTGATTCCAAACTTACCTAAAACAGCAGAAGTCCCGCGCCTAACCGATATAGTACCGCGATCGAAAGCTTTAACGAGGAATAGGTAATTGGCGGCTGTAACAGCCATTACCCATTCCTCATGCTAAACCCTAGCTGCCGCCAATCCGAGCGACATCGCGAGCATTTTCTTCAAATGCAGCCGTCAGCGCATCATCACCGCTTAAACCCGATGCGATCGCCCTTTCAATAGCCTGCAACACCCGCTTATAATCCCTCGGCATCACCTTCACAAACACCGGCACCATCTCATCCCACGCAGCCAGAACCTTCGATGCCTTCGCACTTCCAGTCAAATCAACGTGAGTCTGAAGCATTTGCCGCAAATCGCTAATTTCCTCAACATCCTCCAATTTTTCCAAATCCACCATCGACATATTGCAGCGAGTTGCAAAATCCCCCGCCTCATCCAAAATGTAAGCAACACCGCCACTCATACCCGCTGCAAAATTGCGCCCGGTTTCACCCAAAACTACAACTTTGCCGCCAGTCATGTACTCGCAACCGTGATCGCCCACACCTTCAACTACTGCATTTACGCCGGAGTTACGCACCCCAAAACGTTCGCCCGCCATCCCTCGGATGAAAACCTCGCCGGATGTCGCGCCGTAAAGCACTACGTTACCGACAATCACGTTTTCTTCCGCGACAAAGGTAGAATCTGGCGACGGATATAGGATGATTTTGCCGCCGCTGAGCCCTTTGCCGAGGTAGTCGTTAGCTTCGCCTTCGAGCTCCAGGGTGACTCCCTTGGGCACGAATGCCCCAAAGCTTTGCCCCGCGCTGCCTTGGAAGTGCAGGTGCACCGTGTCATCCGGCAAACCTTCCCAGTTGCGTTTGGTGATTTCGTTGCCGAGAATTGTGCCGACAACGCGGTTGACATTGGTAATCGGCAGTTTGGCGTGTACTTTTTCGCCATTTTCGATCGCACCTTTGCACAAATCCAGCAGTACACTCATGTCGAGAGACTTCGACAACCCGTGATCCTGCGCCATCTGACAATAGCGCCCGACATCCGCCCCAACCTCCGGCTGATAAAGGATTTTCGAGAAATCCAAACCCTTAGCCTTCCAGTGTTCCACAGCTTGCTGAGGTTCCAAAACATCAGTCCGCCCCACCATTTCATTCAGCGTGCGGAAGCCCAACTGCGCCATAATTTCCCGGACTTCCTGGGCGACGAAGGTCATAAAGTTTACCGTGTGCTCGGGGTCGCCGGTAAAGTTTTTCCGCAGCAGCGGGTCTTGCGTCGCCACACCCACCGGGCAAGTGTTCAGGTGGCAAACGCGCATCATGATGCAGCCCAATGTCACCAGCGGCGCGGTCGCAAAACCGAATTCCTCAGCGCCAAGCAGTGCAGCAATTACTACATCGCGGCCGGTTTTCATTTGACCGTCAGTTTCTACGACAATTCGGCTGCGGAGATTGTTGAGAACCAAAGTTTGGTGAGTTTCCGCCAGTCCCAATTCCCAAGGTAATCCCGCGTGTTTGATCGAAGTTTGGGGCGAAGCGCCGGTACCGCCGTCGTAGCCGGAAATCAACACGACATCGGCGTGGGCTTTCGCAACCCCGGCCGCGATCGTCCCGACTCCAACTTCCGACACGAGTTTCACGCTGATCCGCGCTTCCCGGTTGGAATTTTTCAAGTCGTGAATCAATTCGGCCAAATCTTCGATCGAATAAATGTCGTGGTGAGGAGGAGGCGAAATCAATCCCACACCCGGAGTCGAGTTTCGTACCTTCGCAATCCACGGGTATACTTTTTTACCGGGCAACTGTCCGCCTTCACCTGGTTTCGCGCCTTGCGCCATCTTGATTTGCAGTTCCCGCGCTTGGGAAAGGTACAAGCTGGTAACGCCGAAACGCCCGGAAGCAACTTGTTTGATCGCGCTGTTTTTCGAGTCGCCGCGATCGTTCGTCCAAGTGTAGCGTTCCGGATCTTCTCCGCCTTCACCGGTGTTCGATTTGCCACCAATGCGGTTCATCGCTACTGCTAGCGATTCGTGGGCTTCTTTAGAAATCGAACCGTAACTCATCGCCCCAGTTTTGAAGCGTTTGAGAATAGATTCGATCGGCTCAACTTCCTCAATGGGTATCGATTCCCGCTGTTTGAATTGCAACAAACCGCGCAAGGTAAAATGCTGCTGGTTTTGTTCGTTTACGAGTCCAGAATACTGTTTGAAAAGCGTATAACTGCCCTCGCGCACTGACTTTTGCAGCGCGTGAATTGTCTGCGGACTAAACAAATGCGCTTCGCCTTCTTTCCGCCACTGATATTCGCCGCCGACATCGAGAGTATGTCCGCTGGCTGGGCGATCGGGGAATGCGTGATTATGGCGTAAAATTGCTTCTTGGGCGAGGACTTCGAGGTCTACGCCTTCAATCCGCGAGGCTGTCCAAGCAAAGTATTTATCGACTACGGATTTGTTTAAGCCGATCGCCTCAAATATCTGTGCGCCACGGTAACTTTGAATTGTGGAAATACCAATTTTCGAGGCAACTTTCGTCACGCCTTTAGTTGCGGCTTTGATGTAGTTTTTGCAAGCTGTTTTGTACTCGACATTTAGCAGCAATCCTTCGCGGATCGAATCGGCGATCGTCTCAAAGGCCAAATACGGATTAATCGCGCCGCAACCATATCCAATAAGTGTCGCAAAGTGATGAACTTCGCGCGGTTCGCCGGATTCGAGAACGAGTCCCGCCCGCGTGCGCGTACCTTTACGGATCAAGTGGTGGTGCAGGCCCGCAACTGCCAGCAGCGCCGGAATTGCAGCTTTGTCTGGACTGATCCCCCGATCGCTCAAAATGATGATATTCACCCCGGAGGCGATCGCGCTGTCTGCTGCTGCAAAAACCTCTTCTAAAGCCTGTTCAAGACCTTTCACACCGCTTTTGGGGTCAAACAAAATCGGCACGGTGATGGACTTGAAATTGCCCTCATTTACGTGTTGGAGCTTAGCTAATTCTTCATTGCTGAGAATTGGCGTTTTCAGTTCAATTAAATGACAGCTTTCCGGTTCTGGTTTGAGCAAATTGCGTTCAGCGCCGATCGTAGTTTCGGCAGAAGTCACAATTTCTTCGCGGATAGAATCGATCGGCGGATTGGTAACTTGAGCAAACAACTGCTGGAAGTATTCATAAAGCAGTTTTGGCCGATTGGAAAGCACCGCCAGTGGCGTATCCGCACCCATCGCGCCGACAGCTTCCACGCCATCTTTTGCCATCGGTGCTAACAGTAACCGCAGTTCTTCAAAGGTGTAGCCAAAGGCCATTTGCCGCTGCAATAATGTTTCGGGATGAGATTCTGCTACTGCAGGCGCATCTTTGAGTTTGGCGATTTCGACCATGTGCTGGTCGATCCACTGGCGGTACGGGTGTTCTGTGGCGATTTTGGTCTTAATTTCCTCGTCAGAGACGATGCGGCCTTCCTCGGTATTTACCAGGAACATCCGCCCCGGTTGCAAGCGACCTTTTGATACAATTCGTTCTGGGGCGATCGGCAAAACTCCAGCTTCCGATGCCATAATTACCAAGTCGTCTTTGGTAACGCAGTAGCGGGAAGGGCGCAAACCGTTGCGATCGAGCACTGCCCCGATCGAAGTACCATCGGTAAAGGCGATAGAAGCTGGGCCGTCCCAAGGTTCCATCAAGCAAGAATGGTATTCATAGAAAGCCTTTTTCTCGTCACTCATCGACTCGTGGGCTGTCCAAGGTTCGGGAATCATCATCATTACGGCGTGAGGCAAAGAACGCCCGGCCAAAGTCAGCAATTCCAAAGCATTGTCAAAAATCGTCGAGTCGCTGCCTTCGATATTGATTAAATTGGGGATTTTCTTTAAGTCATCGCCGAATAGTTCCGACTCGAACAGCGATTGCCGCGCGTGCATCCAGTTAATGTTGCCGCGCATCGTGTTAATTTCGCCGTTGTGGGCGATGTAGCGGTAAGGGTGCGATCGTTCCCAACTCGGAAAAGTATTCGTGCTGAAGCGCGAGTGAACCAGGGCTAGAGCGCTTTCCATGTCGGGATCGTGCAGTTCGGGATAGTAATCTCCCACTTGCACCGGCATTAACATACCCTTGTAGACGATCGTCCGGCAGGAGAGTGTGGAATTATACCAGTATGGGTCTGTGTTAGTCCTGCGAATCGCATTGTGAGCACGCTTGCGGATGACGTACAGTTTCCGCTCGAAAGCCTCCTCGTCGATACCTGCGGCCCGCCGGAGGAACACTTGCTGCATGAAGGGTTCGCTAGATTTGGCGGTGTCGCCGAGGGACGAGTTGTTGGTGGGAACATCGCGCCAGCCCAGCACTTCCTGGCCTTCTTCTGCGGCGATTTCCTCAAAAATGCGTTTGCCGTTTTCGCGTTCAGTTTGATTTGGCGACGAGTAAATCGCGCCAACGCCGTACTCGCCGGCTTCTGGAAGTTCGATGTTTAGGGCCGCAGTTACTTTCTTGAGAAACTTGTGGGGTACCTGCATCAAAATCCCTGCCCCGTCTCCGGTGTTGGGTTCGCAGCCGCACGCGCCCCGGTGGTCGAGGTTCAAGAGGATTGTCAGTGCCTGCTCGACAATTTCGTGGGATTTGTTACCCTTCATGTGTACGATGAATCCGACTCCGCAAGCGTCGTGCTCGAACTGCGGATCGTACAGACCTTGCTTTTGTGGCAGTCCGTTGCTGTTCATTTTGATGCTCCTGTCAAAGTGGCGAAAAGATGTTGATCTAGAGTAGAGGATGGGATGCCGATCGCTCTAGTATCATGTATTATATGTGGATCTACTCAATTGGGTAGAGCTACCAAAAAATCCCAACTTATTCGATCCGAGTAAAAAAATAGTTAAAGCCGATAACTTAACTATGGAACCCGGAGATTAAAGATTTATGCTTAAAGACTCTTCAATTATTAGCGTATCTCCTGAGATTATGGGCGGAACCCCAGTATTTGCTTGTACGAGGGTTCCGGTACAAACACTTCTGGACTATCTAAAAGCAGGAGAATCCATTGATGATTTTTTAGATGGATTTCCAACCGTAACTAAAGAGCAAGTTATCGCGTTGCTGGAACAGGTAGAAAAACAGCTCGTTGGCATGGTAGCATAACGAATGAAGCTTCTTTTGGATGAGTGTATAGATCGCAGATTTGCCAGAGAATTTGTTGACTATGAGATAAAAACAGTTCCACAAATGGGATGGGCAGGTGTAAAAAATGGTCAACTTCTTGCACTTGCAGAAGCAGAGTTTGATCTTTGCATCACCGTCGATCGCAACTTATCATTTTAACAAAATTTACCACAGTTTGATATTGCGGTAATTGTTCTACAAGCACCATCTAATCGCTTGGCTGATTTGAAGCCTTTAGCTTCAAAAGTTTTAGCGATTTTAGCAAGGGCAACTACTGAACAAGTTACGATTGTCAGTGCATAGTTTTAATAAATACGGTCTATGCAGTTATTCCCAACTACTCAATCCCCGATCGCCAATTAACTCTATCGCACTGTTAGTCCGACTTTATCCTCAGCGTCTGGGTGACATTCTCCACCAGCATTTTGCTTTCTCATCAGCGATGAATGTTTCTGAAAAATTGCAAAAAGTCGATCGACTCAAAGCGTGGTTAGATAGCTTTCGGTCGCTTTCTCCCACCCTGGTTGCAGAATTGAAAAAACTCTATGACGTTTGGTTTACTTATCACTCCAATGCGCTGGAGGGAAATACTTTGACACAGCGCGAAACCGAATTAGTTCTAAAATCGGCATCACTGTAGGTGGCAAAACGAAAGCGAGAACACCTAGAAGTCATCGCACATCGAGATGCGATCGACTACATTGAAATGCTAACGCGATCGGACACTGCGATCGGTGAATGGGAAATTAAACAAATTGACAACTTAATTATAAGGGCGAGCGCCCCGGAGGAAGCTGGACGCTATCGGCAGTTAGAACTCAAAGCCGCCGGTACCGAATACCTCTATCCGCCTCATTATTTGCTTTCGGGTTTGATGCGGGAATTTATCCAATGGCTCAACAGTGATAAAATCAGATCGTTACATCCGCTAGAGTTGGCAGCTAAAGCACATCTTCGCTTTGTTTCGATTCATCCATTTCGGGATGGTAACGAACCCAACGGGCGGCTATTGATGAATCTGCTGCTGTTGCGGGCGGTATATCCCATGGTCATTATCTCTAACCAGATGCTAGAAGTTTGGCAGCAGCAGTCTCAAGAGGTGGAGTAGGATTCACCTTTAATCAATATTCAAGAACCAGCGCCCTTTCTATGAAGATTTGATGTAGATTGGGGCGATCGAGCGAATACCGGGTGACAACAGCTATGTTGGTTTTGCTATGGTTGTTAAGGCAAGTCGATCGGGCCAAGCAGACAAAAGTGCAAAAATCTACAGTCCCCTAAGCGGTTCCCGCAGGTGGGCTTCGGTTTTAACTATAGATTAGTTAATCTCAAAAAACAACGTCCTTTACCAAAGGATTCAGCAAGCAATCCTCAAGGAGTAAAAATCATGGTTCAGATTCAAGAAATTTCTCAAGTATCTACTCTGCACGCACCTGCAGCACCCAACGCAGTAGCCGCTACAGAATTGCGGCCTTGGGGCTCATTTACGACTCTAGAAGAAGGCCCCGGATATAAAATTAAGCGGATCGAAGTTAAGTCAGGACACCGCCTCAGCCTGCAAATGCACCACCACCGCAGCGAACACTGGATTGTGGTTTCTGGTACTGCAAAAGTTACTTGCGGCGAAACTGAACAAGTTCTGTTTACAAATCAGTCTACCTACGTTCCTCAGTGCACTTCTCACCGGCTGGAAAATCCGGGAGTTATCCCCCTGGTTTTAATTGAGGTGCAGAATGGCGAATATCTGGGAGAAGATGATATTATCCGCTTTCAAGATGATTATGCTCGTAATGAAAAGGCTAAGTAACTCAAGTTGCTAAAAATATAGAGGTAACGTGCGCGGCAGAAGTGCACCTTAAATTCTGCGGGTAAGGTATACTTCTGCCGTGTACCCTACATTCTCAAGACTCAACACTACTCCCAAATTACCAATTACCAATTACCAATTACTCATAGTCAGGAACCTCAGCCTAAAGGCATGAGGCTTGAAAGAGAAATCTAACAAGCCATCCTGACGGGCCTAAGTCTTTACTGACTACGTTTTTTGAGTCACGATACCGGAGAATGCGAAGCTAGTTTTCTGCTCTATCGCTTGCAACTAAACAGTCTTAAGGTCACTGAGACAGTGTTGCTAGCCGGCGCAAGCTCACTAAACATTGGCGAAGCTAACTTTACCCCAGAAATGGGAGCTTGAGGCAACCATACCTCACGCCTTGGGGCAACCATACCCCTCCACCCCGCAAGGGGATTCAAATTAAATGTAAAGCCGTGCTAAAAGCACGGGGTTTCTACCCATTTTTCTGATGATTCATCTGAGCAAAACAGCAGCAACAGAAGTAACGCGCCTCAAGTCGAAGCATCCGAACCCCAATGCTTTATTTCGTCTGGGCGTGGAATCGAGCGGCTGCTCGGGTTTGTCTTATACAATGGCATTTGACGATGCGCCAGCCCCAGAAGACGCTGTATGCGAGTCGGAGGGAATTTCCGTTGCGATCGACCCCCAGCACTTAAAATATCTCAATGAGCTCACCTTGGATTATTCAGAAGACTTGATGGGCGGAGGTTTCCGATTTCACAATCCCAATGCCGCCCAAAGCTGTAGCTGCGGCAACTCATTTTCGGCTAAGGAATAATAAATAGGATGACACTCAAAGACTTATAAAAAGTCCAAAAAACCTTCAAATAAGCCGATCGAGACTACCAATATCGACGCCTGTTCAGGATTAGGAATTGACGGCAATATCGCACTCAGAACTCCCGATACTTACCTTATTAGGAGTAAAGCCAACTTTCACAAATAGGGGTTGAAATTTAGGTATGTAGTTGCGCTTCAGCGCTCTTAACTTAGAGAAGAGCGCTAAAGCGCAACTACATACCTTTGTGTAATGTGCCAGTTGCGTAAGTCCTATATACCTAAGTTCCTAGAAAACCATTATGGTAAGGTGCGTCGCCCGAAACAATCTGCAAGTGTCATCGAACATCTAACACTTCTGCACCTACATATAGCCTTTCTCATAAAGATGAGGTACAATAACAGCAGTGAGTAAACCAATTCCAAAGATTTTCTGATGTAACTTCATTAAATGCAAACTCTATGGCTTTTGCTAACTCTTGATAATTAGTCGTCTTGATAGAACGGAGAATATTTTTAAGTTTTGACCATAAATTTTCAATGGGGGAGAAGTCCGGCGAATAGGGCGACAAGTATATTAATTTTGCCCCATTCTTTTTGATGGCTTTTTCTACTTCTCCTCCGGTATGAATAGTACAATTATCCATCACTACACAAGCACCTTTCCATAATTTTGGTACGAGCTTTCGGATGATAAAAGCCTCAAATGTAATTGCATCGGTTGTACCTATTAAATTGACTGATGTTAGGACTTTATTGACCGATATAGCCCCAATTATTGAGACATTTTTTCCGCGTTTATTCGGTTTTGGACCCTTGGCTCTTGAACCTTTTAGAGACCGAGCATATAACCTAACCATTGCCAAGTTAACTCCAGATTCATCAATGAATATTAAGTCTTTGAAACAAACTTCTCGGATTTTTTGCCAGAACTCATATCGCAGGTTCCGAACTCTCTCAGTACCTTTATCTGAGGGGAAAAGACTTTTTTTTTAAAGTTATGTTTAAGAGTTTTGCCATTCTTCCCATCGTTGCTATGCTGATGGTAAAACCAATTTTTTGGTACAGTAAATAACGGAGCTCGTCGAGAGTTGCATCATTATTTGCTTCAATCAATTCCGCTAAAATCAGCAGTTGTTCTGCATTCAGTTTTAATTTGACTCCGCATCGCTCAGTTCGAGGAGCAATATTTTGGGTTTCACGATACTGTTTAATCAGTTTTTGGACGAAACTAAGGGCTACACCAAAACGGTTGGCTATTGCTCTTTGTGACAGCGGTTCATTATGGTACACATCCATAATTTTTTGTCTAAAATCAATCGAATAAGTTTTCATTTTTACTAATGTGTGATACTTTCTACAACCATTGATAGTTGTCAGTCGAGTGAATGCTGTGGGTCGAGCCAATGCTGTGAGCGCTCATTTAATTAGAGCTGCATGACATTTTCGGGTTCTATATTTTTTACTTCGTTCAAGTCAGTTACATGATACCTCATCTTTCTGATAAAGGCTATATCAGCACCACATAATATATCCTTGATGAGTACAATTAGGTGTATCTCACCTCCCTGAAAAGCGCTATAGATTGTTGGTAAAACCCGCGTTTACGATCGCGCAAATTATACTATCACGAATCAACCAAGAATGATATAAAAGCTCGCTCGACTATCAACACAATCAAGCTGGCGTACCGAGAATAGTCCACTGCATTAACTGCTGCCACTCGCGAGATTGAGCTAATAAATCTGCATCGAATTCATTTCCCGCATCCTGCGAAAACTCGGCGAAAGCTTCCGCCCAATTAATTACTGTTTCCACAGGCAAATAAGGCGTATAATTCCAAGAACGCTGCAAAAACTCTACCATCTCAACAGAATGACCGGTGCGGTACAAGTACCAAGCAATCCAAACTAAGGTACTGTACTTGATTTGCTTTTCCAACAAACGTATTTTATCCGGCAACTCGGGGCGGGCAAAAAAATTGTCCATCACTGCGGCGAGGGATTTAGCCTGCGGTAAACCTTTGTACATGGCGCTTTGTTCGTGCTGGCGGTAGCAAACAGTTACTTGCTGCAGCCACTCTGCTTCGCATCCCATTAAGGCTAAACGCAGCACTAAATCTGTATCTTCCGCCGGTGGAAATCGAGGATCAAATCCGCCAGCGCGCTCTAACCACTGACGGCGAAATACCATCGCGCTGGGTAAAACTGGTTTCCACCGCAGCCACATTTCTAAGTCTAATTTAGGGACATTTTGCCAGGGTTTGACATCTTTTAGGGGTTCGCCTATACTATTAACTAGACGCCAGCCGCTGTGGACTATTCCTAGATTTGGTTGCGCTGCAAATACAGCCATTTGTGCTGCTAATTTGTCGGGAAAAAAGTAGTCGTCAGCATCGAGAAAGGCGATAAATTCTCCTCGCGATAGCTGGATACCGTGATTCCTGGCAATCGAAACTCCTTGATTTTGTTGGTAAATGTAGCGAATTCGATCGCCATATTTCTCTAAAACTAACTTGGTATCGTCTCGGGAGCCGTCGTCTACGACAATAATTTCCCAGTTAGCATAGGTTTGGTGCAGAACGCTATCTACGGCTTGGCCGACGTAAGCAGCGCAGTTGTAAGCCGGAATTACTACGCTCACCTGCGGGGTGCGATCGCTCATAATTAATATCAAGTTTTATGGATTATACCATTTTAGATTTTAGATTTTAGATTTTAGATTAAAAAACTGGAAATGACTGATGAGCATCTGGCTTGGAACTTGCCTACAGTTGCATTCTTTTTGTCAACTGGTTGGAACTGGTATTATAATCAATACGCGCTGAGCTGGTTTACGGAAATCCGCGCTTTGAAATCAAGAAAAACCATGCAACCGCTCCTACAAGATTTATTGGTAAAATCCGGTTGCGTCTTTATTGTACAATACTTATCGGGTGACCCGGAGGCTCACGCACCCGATAAGTGAGGCTTTATGAGCATAATTTGCGTTCAAGAATTTGCCAAGGTAAGTTGTCGTGAATTGAGTAAATCTTGGGGGCGAATTGCTGAAGGGTAGGAATCGCCTTTTACCTTCAAATACTTGTCAACTATTTGCACAACCTGTTCGGGATTGGCTGGCTTGCTCAAAAAATCGGAAGCACCTGTCAATTTCGCTCGCGTGCGGTCAATTATACCGTCTTGACCGGTCAAAAACACGATCGGAGTTTCCCGAAAAGCAGGCGTCTTCCGCAAAAAATTGCACAAAGCAAAGCCACTTGTCTTCGGCATCACCACGTCCATAAAAATTAAAGCCGGCTTTTGTTTGGCGAGGATGCCGACTCCCTGCATGGGGTCTTGAATTTTTAGGACTCGATATCCCTCCGGCAATAAAATTTGCTCTAAAAATTCGCACACTGTCGGACTGTCATCGATACAGGCAATCAAAGGGCGACCCGGCCCAGCGATCGCCGCGGCAAGGCGCCACTGTTCTATAGGCGACGGCAAGTCTGGTACTGTTCGGAAATTTACTAAACCCTGCTTGATGTAATTAACTAAACCGCGAGTTGCCACTGTCACGCACTGCTTTTTCTTAAATGCAATATCCCAAAGAGTATTCTCGCCGTTGAATACGTTACCCAAAGCGATCAAAGAATTAGAACTAAATCGATTTTGCTGCAACTGGGCCGACGGTTTTAAAAGCGGTGCTTGTTCTGGATCTACCAACCACAAACCCATTCCTTTCCACTTCTGCCAAATTTCTTCTGTACAACACAGAACTTTCTCTACTTCTGTTAAAGACAGCAGCAAAGAAGAGGTAATTGTAGAAAAATATTTCTGGGACGGACGCCACTCCCGGCGCAAACCCGATTGACCGATCAGAGCAAATAACACTTCGGAAAGGCTGGTGTGGACGATCGCCCTAGCTTGTTCGAGACTCATTTCGCTGGCTGCTATCCCTCGCTGAAGCAGTTGATATTCCCACAGTTCTCCAGCATCGAGGTTTCTGAGATCCACTTGAAAGTTTCGACAGTGTTGCCCGATCGCTCTGTACCAGCGCCTCGATCTGTGCGCTCCTCCCGTGGCATACACCAAACTACCCTGAAAAAAGTAAAGTTGCCATTGTTGCTCCCCTTGCTCTAACAGCAGTTTCCCCGTTGCTTGTTTCTGGCTGAGTACAGCCAGAGTATGGGACAACATTTTGTATCCGATTGCGGTAGCAGACATATCAACTCGCATCCCCTGTACTCTGTTTGTACCATTATATAGCTGCTGAGTTTTGAAAGATAACAGTAATATTACTGAAGTTAGGTTAAAAAACACCACTAATCCTGCGAATTTAACCGTCTTAGGGAGTGATTCCCCTCGGTAGTTTTAGCCATGAGGATGCAACGCCTATTTGCACTATTAACTAATAACTAAAATACTGTTTGTGACTAATAACTAATTGCCCTCGCTATCTTTGGGAGGTACTGGATCGTAACCCCCTGGATGAAAAGGATGACAGCGCAAAATCCGCTTAACCGCCATCGAGCTGCCGCGGGCCGGCCCAAATCTTTCTATTGCTTCGATCGCGTATTGGGAACAAGTTGGCTGAAATCTACAGGCGTTAGGCAGGTAAGGAGAAATCCCCATTTTGTAGCCTCGGATTAATCCGATCAGCAATATTTTCACAATTTTTACCTCAGCGATTGATTAGATTAATAGCAAAATATCGTCGCGTACCGCTGTAAGCTAGGTGAATCTAGGGCATTCCCAGCGGTTAGACTTATGCCAACTTTTACAGTACCAATTATACCTATTTTCATTTTTATTTTAGATAGTTAAAGCACAATTTGAGGAGATAATATGGTACTTGTCTCTGAGTTCGCTACTTGACCGATACCTAAAAAATTGCCGTCTCGATCGTAAACCTGCAACGGATAGGGAGGTTGGGGTATTGGGTTGTGGGGGGGATTGTTCGTACTTTTCTCCTCTCCCCCGATCGGCGTTTCTGGAATCGGGAGGCGCTGTCCTTGAAACCAGCGTTTGGTATATTCAGGGGAAAGGACGATCGCCCCTAAATGCCCCAAAACCGCTGATGGCAAAATCGGGCAGAATTTATTCTCCTGCAATTGCAGTTCCAATTGTTCAAAACTGAGACTTTCCTCGATCGAAAAACCGCTACTTTCGGTGCGAGTCAAACAAGCCAAAGTACCGCCTGCATTCAACACAGCGCCCAAATCCCGCGCGATCGCCCGAATGTAAGTACCCGCCCCGCAGGCGATCGACAAATCCAATTCAGGAAAATCCCCCGATCGCCAATCCAAGATTTCCAGCCGAAAAACCTCGACATTCCTAGCAGCAACTTCTACAGCTTCCCCTTTTCTAGCTAACTCATAAAGGCGTTTTCCTCCCACCTGAACCGCACTAAAACTCGGCGGAAATTGCTCGATTTTTCCTAGGAATTTTGGTAGTGCAGCTTGCACTTTTTCCAAACTCAACTCTGGCACCGGTCGAGAATTGATAATTTCTCCTTCTAAATCGTCAGTAGCAGTAGTTAAGCCAAACCGAATCGTGCCTCGGTAAGCTTTATTGTGTTGGAGATATTGCAGCAGTCTGGTTGCTTTGCCCAGGGCGATCGGTAAAACGCCAGTCACAGCAGGATCGAGGGTTCCTCCGTGTCCGACTCGCTTCAGTTTCAATAGCCGGCGCACTCGCCCCACGCAGTCGTGAGATGTCATGCCGGCAGGTTTGTTGAGATTGAGAAAACCGTCAGTAGTCATTAGGAAGAAGGAAGAAGGAAGAAGGAAGAAGGAAGAGGCAAGAAGGCAACGAAGCAGTGTACGGCATTTAACGGAGAGAAGGAAGCAGGAAAAAGGAAGATGAAAAGTTTTGAGATTGCTTTATTTGGGAACGCTAAAGCTAACGTTAATCACAACGCTACAGCGGTTTTGAGTTAAAAAGTTCAACATTGAAAACTTAAAACTAATAAAGTACCCGCCAGCCCAATTATCAATTCCCAATTCCCAATTCCCAATTACCCATTAAAGAATAAAGTCCGCCTGACTGATAGAAGTGCGGGCAACTCCGAATAAAGTAGCCAGAGTTTCCTTGGTGCTTGTAAGCTGAATAATTGTACTCGGCGAAGTTCCGGCCCCAGTGGAAATGGTGAGTTCGCCAAAGGTGAGGCCGGCAGTCAAGCGAATTTGATCGATACCATCTGTAAAGTCTGTAATCACATCACCATCTGCCAAACGCCCGATCGCAAAAGTATCGTTTCCGGTGCCGCCAGTTAAAGTATCTCGCCCGCGATCGCCCGATAAACAGTCATCGCCGATGCCACCAAACAGCGAGTCATCGCCGGCACCCCCAAAAAACGTGTCATTACCCGCGCCGCCCAACAAAGTATCGGTGTCTCGCTGGCCAAACAGCAAATCATTGCCGTCCTCGCCTAGCATTGAGTCAGAACCATTGCCGCCGTAGAAAGTATCGTCGCCGACGCCGCCCAAAACGCTGTCGCGGCCGGCACCGCCGAACAGCAAATCATTGCCAACGTCGCCCAGCAGTGAGTCATCGCCGTCCCCGCCGTAGAGGCTATCGTCTGCGCCTAAGCCCAAAATGCTATCAGGGCCACCCAAACCAAATATCAAGTTAGCGCCCGCAGTACCTCTGAGGGAGTCAGGGCCGGTGGTGCCCCGAGTGCCGCCAGGTGATCCTCCGGGACTGGTACCGTTGGTGGGGGTTGGGGTTGTGACGGGAATTGGTCGAATTGGCACTGCTGTTGGCATGATTCTGAAGATGGGTAGAAATTTGCAATTCTAACTTAGCTTAAAAGCGGAGGTGATAAGCTCGCCAACCGCCCAGATCAGAAATATCGATCGCATCCGCCACAGCATAAGGTTCGCACAAAAAGCCCTGCACCGTGGAGCGGTCCTCCAACACCAGCGTACCAATTCCCAGGGGCGGGGGAATTTTAGCGACAAATCCGCCGAAAGCGGAGATCGACAGCTCCCAAACTTCCACCTCGATCGCGCTACCGCCCTCTATCTGACGCACCAATCCCGGCTTGCCAAGAGCAGTACCCGTTAAAGCATACAGCTTGTAAATCGGGCTGGTACGGCAGGAACGAACCAAAATTCCTCCCCCCTGGATTAGTTGATAATTCAGCGGCTCACCGCTCAAATGAGCGCCAACTACGGCTATTTTGACTCGTTCTTCTGAGGAAGATTTGGCGGCGCTGGCGGGTTCTGGGACGGTTGGCAGCGGTAGGTTGGTTGCGCCCAAAGTTCCCCCCAAGCTAGCGTGGAAAGCAGCTCCCAGGCTGCAGAGCGATAAATCGTGCCACGCAGGAGCCATCAGTGTCAATCCTGCGGGCAATCCGCTGCTTTGAAACCCGCTGGGAACTGCGATCGCACACAAATCGAGCAAATTCGCAAAGTTCGTGTAGCGCCCGAGATTGGTGTTGAGCGCGATCGGCTCGGCTGCAACTTCTGCGACAGTATAAATCGTGCCTGTCGTGGGAACCGCCAACACATCCATTGACTGCCACTGAATTTCTGCCTGCTGGCGGAGCTCGGCCAACCGATAGGACGCGCGGTAGGCAGAGACGGCATCGTAGCGTTTGCCGCCGCTGATAATTTCGTAGACGATCGGATCTATATCCTCTGGGTGCGCGTCGAGGAAATCGCCGATCGCGGCAAACCTTTCTGCTACCCAAGGGCCGCCGTAGAGCAGTTCGGCAGCATCCGCAAAGGGTTTGAAGTCAATAGGTGCGATCGTGCAGCCCAAAGATTGCAAGCGCGCGATCGCCTCCCGGTAGCGCTGTTCGGCTTCTGCATTCCCAAAAAATTCGAGTTCGCCGTCTCCGGGAACCCCCACCCGCAAGCGGGATAAATCCGGCAAAACTTTCGTTTCAGGGTGACGAGAAAACGCATCCTCAGCGTCAAAACCGCTGGCTACTTGCAGCACGGAGGCCGCATCCGCACAGGTGAGAGCGAACACAGAAACGCAATCGAGCGATCGCACCGCCGGCAGCAGGCCGCGAGTGCCGATCGATCCGCAACTTGGCTTCAGCCCGACAATGTTGGTAAAAGCAGCGGGAACCCGCCCCGATCCTGCGGTATCGGTACCCAGAGCAAAACTCACCAATCCGGCCGAGACTGCTGCTGCGGAACCGGAACTCGATCCGCCCGGGATGTAGCGCGAATCGAAGGGATTGCGGCAAACTCCATAAGGCGTGCGGGTTCCCACTAATCCTGTGGCAAACTGATCCATGTTTGTTTTGCCGATCGCGATCGCACCTGCCGCGCACAGGCGCTCTACGACTGCGGACGATCGCGCTGGAGTGCTAGCAAACGGAGGACATCCCGCCGTAGTCGGAACGCCCGCCCAATCGAGATTATCTTTGATCGCAAAAGGTATCCCGTAGAGCGGCAATTGTTGCGGGTCTAGGTTTTGCAAGGCTTTGGCGCGTTCGAGGGTTTCCGCCAGCGGTGCTAAATAAATCCATACTGCCGGATCTGCATAGCGTTCGATCCGATCGTACACGCTCGCGATTACATCTGCAGGCGCGATCGAGCCGGTGCGGTAGCGATCGAGCAGCGAATGAATGTCGAGACTGTTGCTGTAGTTAAATTTTTCCATAATGCACCGTCAGTCGATTTTAGATTTTAGATTTTAGATTTTAGATTGAACAATTGAGTTTACAGGCTTTGCTGGGCGATCGTTATTACTCACGCCCAGAGTACCATTCTCAAGAACAGGCTGTCCGGCCTGTTCCACAAAGAGTGTATTTCTTTCTTGTTGTGGGGTGGGCATCCTGCCCGCCCATAAAAGGCTTATTGAGAATGGTGGAACATCTCAGTTATTACAAATAGGATGTTAGTTTACCGCATTGGCATCGTACTCGCATCCAGTCTAGGACTCGAACTATTTCTTGAGAAATATTCAACCCTGACCTTGCGGGTTTCGTCTTTGTGGGCAGGCCAACTTGGCGATTTCCCATCGCCCCGTCTCATCGCCCGGTTTAATCTTCCAAAAATTTTAATTTTACAAATTCCAGAAAAACCGTTTTTTGTAACATTTTACACATTTTCGCATCAAGTTTGCTGTTACCGTTTGAAACGTAGCAATCTAGTAAGATTGCAAACTACAGTATGCTTACCTTTCAAAAAGCTAAGTGCATTGCTGTTACTGACAGTCTCGAATAACTCCTTGGGTTGCAAACAGGACTTATACAGACAAAAACCGAAAAAATTAACCGCTTCTAGGGTTCCGATTTGAATCACTTTCTAACTCCGTTTAGAAAGTTCAGGTGCTGGTCCGAGAGAAGCAGACTGGTTCTCCCAAGATTTTAATTTTAGGGAAACACTAGCCAGTTACACGGCGGGATAAAAGCCCGGGAGAAACGCGATCGGTCATCAAGACTCGGTTCGTTAGCTCTCGGGCTTTATCCTTGTATATCAGGGGGGTTTGCGGAAGCTAAGGAAGCCAAAGAAGGTGCAAAAGCTCGATCGATATATTCACCTCTAACCAGCAACCAGAACCTGCTATGAATATCCCATATTGCTCCCCCAAAATAACGCGATCGCCCTTATCCTACTGCGCCCTATTTGTCATCACCTTGTTTTTTGCTGTCGGCTGCGTCAACCCGGCAATTTATATCAAAACCACGACAGAAACCGAAGCAGCTTCTTCAGTAAGTGCTAACGCAGTTCGCCTCGGATTCAGCGCGTGGCCCGGCTGGTTTCCTTGGCAAATTGCCAAAGAACAAAAGATATTTGAAGTCAACAATGTTCCTGTAGACTTAAAATGGTTTGACGGCTACTTAGAATCGATCAGCACCCTCACAGCAGGACAGATAGATGCTAACAGCCAAACCCTCGGCGATACAGTAAACTCGATATCGGGCGGCGCCGACCAAGTAATTGTTTTAGTCAACGACAACTCGACGGGCAATGACAAAGTGATTGTCGCTGAAGGCATCAATTCCGTTGCCGATTTGAAAGGTAAAAAAGTGGCGGCAGAGGAAGGTACAGTCGATCACTTTCTATTACTGTTAGGGCTGAGGAAAGCAGGTTTATCAGTGCGGGACATTCAATTTGTACCGCTGGAAACCGGCAAAGCTGCGGCGGCTTTCGTCGGAGGGCAAGTTGATGCGGTGGCAGTATTTGCGCCGTTTACCACGCAAGCATTAAAACGCTCGAACAGCAAGGAACTGTTTAGTTCCAAAGATTTTCCAGGGGCGATTTCCGACCATTTGGTATTCACCCGAAAGTTTATCGACGAACACCCCGATCGAGTGCAAGCCCTGGTCAATTCATGGTTTGCAACATTGGAATACATGAAAGCAAATAAAGAGAAATCTTACGAAATTCTCGCAAACCGCGCCGGAGTTAGCGTTGAGGAATACAAAGAATATGAAAATGGCACTAAAATATTTACGATTGAGGAAAACTTGAAAGCCTTTCAACCGGGAAATGACATGACATCATTGCAGTTTGCTGCGGCAGAAATGACTAAATTCCTCGTCGATGTAAATTTAGCCAAAACCCAACCAGATATCAGCACATTATTTGACGATCGCTTTATCAAAGCTTATGCAGAAGGTAAAAGCTAAAAGGCATAATTTACGATTGTGCAGACACAAAAAACCTAAAAAAAAATACTTTTTATAATCCCCAAAATCTACTTCAATTACTCGCTAAACTGTTCTGCCATTAAATCATGCCACCAAATCCCGAACCCCGATCGATCCAATCCCACCTCAAGCAAAAAAGCCTAAATCCCACCGTTTTCTGGCGGATTGCGGAAGAGATACCACAACCCCTCAATATTGGGTTAACGGTAACATCGATCGCACTGCCGGTGCTGCTGTGGTGGCTAGTAACAACTTTCGCCAACGTAGACCCCAAATTTTTGCCTTCCCCCGGCAAAGTTTTAGAGGCATTTGGTCGGCTGTGGAACACTCGCGAACTTTTGAAAGATACGGTAGCGAGTTTGTGGCGGGTGGGAGTGGGCTTTCTGTTCGCCTTGGTTTTTTCCATACCAATTGGCGTGCTGATGGGCAGTTTTTCCAGTATTCGTGCCTTGCTTGAACCCATGTTCGGCTTGATGCGATATATGCCCGCACCAGCATTCATTCCCCTACTAATTCTTTACTTGGGCATCGGCGAAGAACCCAAAATAATGCTGATATTTATCGGCGTCTTTTTCTTCAATTCGCTGATGGTGATGGATACGGTCAAGTTTGTTTCAAAAGACTTGATCGAAGCTACTTATATGTTGGGGGGGAATCGCTGGGAAATCCTAACTCAAGTTATTTTTCCCCACGTTTTGCCGGGAATTCTTGATGCTAGCCGCATCAACCTAGCTGCGGCTTGGCAATTGGTAATCGTTTCGGAGTTGATTGCGGCAACCGAAGGCTTAGGCCGCCGGATTAGTGTCGCCGGTCGATTTCTCCGAACCGAGGAAATATTTGTGGGGCTGATTGTCATTGGGGCGATCGGACTGACTTTTGACTTGCTTTTTCAATATCTGCTGCGGGTTTCTTGTAAATGGTCAATTCAGAAACAGTAAGCAGATTTTGAAGGAAGAAGGAAGAAGGAAGAAGGAAGAGGGAAGAAGGCAGTGGTGTCAAATAAAAATGAAACCCACGCTAGCTATCGTTTTTAGTCCTAAAGTTTACAGATTTTGGGAATGAAAAAATCAATTTTTTACTTACAATACAGAGGATAAACTCATGTTTCTACAAATCAACAACCTGCACAAAAACTTTGAAACTAAAAACGGTAAATTAGTTGTCCTCAAGGACATCAATATGAGCATTAAGCAAGGCGAATTTATCTGCGCGGTAGGGGCATCAGGTTCGGGTAAATCAACTCTGTTGAGGCAGATTGCGGGATTGGACAAGCCGACAACAGGGGAAGTGAAAATTGACGGCAAGGAAGTTGTTTCGCCTGGGCCGGATCGAGGTATGGTATTTCAGCATTACACTCTTTATCCTTGGATGAACGTGCAGGAAAATGCCGAGTTTGGCCTCAAACTTCAAGGCGTGTCGAAGAAAAAGCGGCGCGAACAAGCGAGCTATTATTTGAGTGTGGTAGGATTGACGCAGTTTGCTTCGTCGCTGCCGAAGGAATTGTCGGGCGGGATGAAACAGCGGGTGGCGATCGCCCGCGCCCTCGCTTCTGAACCTAAAGTGTTATTAATGGATGAACCTTTCGGCGCATTGGATATCCACACTAAAGAATCGATGCACGAATTCATGCTCGATTTGTGGCGCCGCACTCAGATTACAATCTTTATGATTACCCACGATGTCGAAGAAGCGGTGTTTCTTTCCAATCGGATTTATGCTTTGGGCGCTCGTCCCGGTACAGTGAGAAAGGAAATGTCGATTAATTTGCCCGATCGCACTCCCAGCATTAAACGGCACGCCAAATTCCACGATTACCGCGACGAACTCATGGATTTGATGCGGAAACACGGACAAGAAGCAGTTGCAATGGCTGCTTAAATAGAAATAGGTTTGTATTTGCACTTTTTGGGCGGGCAGGATGCCCACCCCACAAGAAAACTCACTCTTTGTGGGACGGGCATCTTGCCCGTTCTTGAGAACGGTGCAAGATGTAAACGGACAGGAAGCAGTTGCAATGGCTGCTTAGATAGAAATAGGTTTGTATTTGCACTTTTTGCACCCGCGCCAACAGTACAACGGCCAACCTAAGTAAGTGGAAACTTAACATCTTGCACCATTGTCAATTACCTATTTAGGAACGGGCAAGATGCCCGTTCCACAAAATTCAATATTATTGTGGAACGGGCATCTTGCCCGTTCTTGAGAATGGTGCAAGATATCAGTAGAGATAAATATTACTTTGGGAGAGGGTAAGTTTTGCCACTACAAAATACTATTGTTTTGTTTCGCTGACCCCCCCAAATACATCAAGAGGAACTTATGGTGCAACTATCATCGATCGACACAAACTCAGAAATCGATTCAAGCCTCGTATTAATGCAAGAAACCGTACCGGGCGGCGCGTACTGGTCGGGGGTCATCAAGCGGGGAAACACCCTGCGAATCACCGATTTAGAAGGCTCTCGCGGCGTTTCCATGCTGTGCTACAACGCTGACAATGCGATCGAACGTTTCAACGCAGCAGACACCGCCAAAATTCAATTCAACGCCTTTCTCAAACAAGGCATGGTGATCTACACAGACATGGGACGCATCCTATTTTCCATCACCCAAGACACCTCCGGCTGTCACGATTTGTTAGGAGGATGCAGCAACGCCGTTAGCAATACCAAAAAATACGGCGAAGGAGACTGGAAAAACTCCCGCGACAACTTCCTCAAAGCCCTAACTCGGTGGGGATTGAGCAAAAAAGATATTATGCCCAACCTCAACTTATTTACTCGCATTGCCGTCAAACCCGACGGCACGATGGAGTTTCGCGAAGGCTGCGAAAAACCGGGAAGTTTTATCGATTTGCGAGCAGAAATGAACGTATTGACAATTATCTCTAACTGCCCCCACATCCTGCATCCTGGTTCAATTTACGATCCAAAACCCATCCAAATTCAGATTGTGAAATCCCCCGCACCCGCACCAGACGACTTGTGCCGCACCGCCAACCCGGAAGCCGTGCGCGGGTTCATCAACACCGATGCTTTGTTCGTGCAATAAACCCTCGATTACACAACTCAATCTTGTCCGCATCAATCTGCGGTGAAATATTCTACAATTTCCTCACAAAAAGTGAACCATGACTGCAACTACCCAACAACTTCTCGATCCAAAAACTGCAATTTATAACGAAGTTTTACCAGCCACATATCCCTGGGCTCGTGTCATCAAAAAAGGACAGATTCTCCGCATTGTAGATTTAGGCGGAAATCAAGCAGTAGATTTTTTAGTTTACAATGCCGATGACCCTTCCGAACGCTACAGCGCCCCCGATACGATCGTCAATCAAGGCAACATCTTTGTCACTACAAACAGCCAACTCATTTCCAATGAAGGGCGAGCCATGATGACCATAATTGCTGACTCCTGCGGGCGGCACGATACCTCCGGCGGCGCCTGTAGCTGCGAGAGCAATTCGGTGCGGTTTGGGCTAGATAAAAAATACCAGCACGCCTGTGTTGAAAATTTCCTCGCCGCAATTCTTCCCTACGGTTTGGGTAAGCGAGATTTAGTCAGCAATATCAACTTCTTTATGAATGTTCCGGTTAGCGAAGATGGCACGCTTGAAATTGTTGACGGCATCTCCGATCCGGGAAGTACAGTTGATTTGCGAGCCGAAATGAACGCGCTGGTTGCTATTTCTAACTGCCCGCAAATGAACAATCCTTGCAATGCTTACAATCCTACGCCGATTCAGTTGATAGTTTGGGATGCGGTATAGGTTGTAGCTGCATACCCGCCAGAAACCGCCAGGGATTTAAACCCCTGGCTAATAGCTAAAGTCCTCTAAAGAGGACTGAAGAATCGATTGCCCATTAGCAATTATCAATTATCAATTAGCAATAACCAATTAGCAATAACCAATTACCTAAATGTTTAACAAAGTTTTGATTGCAAATCGCGGTGAAATTGCCTGCCGAATTATCCGCACGCTCGATCGCCTCGGAATTGCTTCAGTAGCAGTATATTCGGAAGCCGACGCCCACGCCAAACACGTTTTCGCCGCCAGCGAAGCCGTTTGTATCGGTGCAGCCGCCGCAGCCGAGAGTTATTTGCGGTTCGATCGCATTCTCGAAGTTGCGCGCCAAACAAAAGCTCAAGCTATTCATCCGGGTTACGGCTTTTTGAGCGAAAATGCTGAATTTGCCGAAGCTTGTGCAAGCGAAAATATTGCATTTATCGGCCCGACTCCGAGTCAGTTGCGCTGCTTTGGATTGAAGCACACCGCGCGGGAAATAGCCGCTGCAAATCAAGTGCCGCTAACTCCCGGAAGCGAACTTTTAGCAAGTTTAGAGGATGCCCAAAAAGCGGCTGGGGCGATCGGCTATCCGGTAATGCTCAAAAGTACCGCAGGCGGCGGCGGCATCGGTTTGCAGGCTTGTTTTGGCGATCGAGATTTGGCAGAAGCATTTGAAAAAGTACAGCGTTTGAGTCAAAGCAATTTTAAACAAAGCGGCGTTTTTTTAGAGAAATACATTCAAACAGCCAGGCACATTGAAGTCCAAATCTTTGGAGATGGCAAAGGAAATGTTATAGCCTTGGGCGAGCGAGATTGTTCGGTGCAGCGGCGCAATCAAAAAGTAATTGAAGAAACCCCCGCCCCTGCTATTAGCGACGAACAGCGAAATCAGTTGTACTGTGCAGCAGTGCGGCTGGGAAAAGCGGTAAATTACCAGTCAGCCGGTACTGTTGAATTTGTCTTTGATGTCGATGCGAAACAGTTTTATTTCTTGGAAGTCAACACGCGCTTGCAAGTTGAACACGGTGTCACTGAAGCTGTCAACAACATCGACCTCGTTGAGTGGATGGTAAAACAGGCTTCTGGAGATTTGTTCCCCCTGGAAGAGTACCGCTATCGGCCGCAGGGACACTCAATTGAGGTGCGAATTTATGCGGAAGATGCCGGCAAGAATTTTCAGCCGAGTTCCGGGTTGCTGAATCAAGTTGCCTTTCCCGAAAACGTCCGCTGCGACAGTTGGATAGAAACCGGCACGGAGGTTACTCCTTTTTACGATCCGCTGCTAGCCAAAGTAATCGTTTGCGGGGATAATCGAACGCAGGCGATCGCTCAACTCAAAGCTGCTTTAGATGCCAGTGAAATAGCAGGAATTGAAACTAATTTAGATTACCTCCGCCAGATTTTAGACGATTCCAGATTCAACCAAGGTGAACTGAGCACGCGCTTTTTAAACTCTTTTGAATACGCACCTTTAACGATCGATGTATTGGATGGGGGAACCTACAGCAGCATTCAAGATTATCCGGGGCGGATTGGCTATTGGGATGTTGGCGTGCCGCCTTCTGGGCCGATGGATCATCTGGCATTCCGATCGGCAAATCGTTTAGTAGGAAATCCCGAATCGACAGCAGGATTGGAATTCACAGCTACAGGTCCAACTCTGCGCTTTAATGCCGATACAGTTATTAGTTTGACCGGTGCAACTATGAAGGGAACGCTAAACGGCGAATCGGTGCCGTTTTGGACGGCTGTTCCCGTCAAAGCGGGCAGCATTCTTAAGTTAAAAGGCATTCAAGGCGGCGGCTACCGCACTTATTTAGCGGTAAAGCACGGCTTTAATGTCCCCGATTATTTGGGCAGCAAATCAACTTTTGTACTGGGCAAATTTGGCGGACACGCGGGCCGCACGCTGCGTCCGGGAGATGTGCTTAAACTGCTTCAAACTGCAATTCTGGAAGCGGAAATATCTTTGCCTCCCGAACTAATTCCCACCTACAGCAATAATTGGGAAATCGGCGTTTTGTACGGGCCTCACGGCGCGCCGGATTTCTTTACTGAGTCAGACATCGAAATGTTTTTCTCCACAGAATGGCAGGTGCATTATAACTCGACGCGGACGGGCATTCGGCTGATCGGCCCGAAGCCGACTTGGGCGCGTCAAGACGGAGGAGAAGCGGGTTTGCACCCGTCTAACATTCACGATAATGCTTACGCGATCGGCACGATCGATTTTACGGGGGATATGCCTGTAATTCTCGGTCTAGACGGCCCGAGTTTGGGAGGTTTTGTGTGTCCTGCTACTATTGTGCAGTCGGAATTGTGGAAAATCGGGCAACTAAAACCGGGGGACAGCATTCGCTTTCACTGTTTGAGTTTTACTGAAGCTTTGCAGCGGGAATTAGCACAAGATAAGCAAATTGCTACTTTTTGTTTGCCTGTTTTTGGGGAAAATGCGGAGGAATTGCCCGCCGTTTCCGCCTCTCCAATTTTGCACGAAATTTCCGAATCTCCGCGACAGGTTGCTGTTACGTACCGTCAAGCTGGTGATAAATATATTCTAGTTGAATACGGCCCGTTGGTGCTGGATTTAAATTTGCGTTTTCGGGCGCACGCCTTGATGGAACAGTTGAAAGCAAATCCGTTGCCTGGTGTTATCGAATTAGTGCCGGGAATGCGATCGCTCCAAATTCACTTTGACAGTCGCCAGATTTCGCAACAGCAGCTAATGCAGGCGCTGATTGCGGCTGAGGCGGAACTTCCGGCGATCGAGGATTTGGAAGTGCCGGCGCGAATTGTGCACTTGCCTTTATCTTGGGAAGATGAATCGACGCTGTTGGCCATTGAAAAATATATGCAGTCTGTGCGATCGGATGCACCTTGGTGTCCCAGCAATATTGAGTTTATTCGCCGCATCAACGGGCTTGACAGCATCGAACAAGTCAGAGAAATTGTATTTAATGCTAGCTATTTAGTGATGGGTTTGGGAGACGTTTATTTAGGCGCGCCCGTCGCAACTCCCCTCGATCCGCGCCACCGTTTGGTTACTACTAAATACAATCCCGCCCGCACTTGGACTCCTGAAAATGCCGTTGGTATTGGCGGCGCGTATTTGTGCGTTTACGGGATGGAAGGGCCGGGAGGTTATCAATTTGTCGGCCGCACGGTACAAATGTGGAATCGGTTCAAAAAAACGGCGGATTTCCAGTCTGGTAAACCTTGGCTTTTGCGCTTTTTTGACCAAATCAGATTTTATCCGGTTTCTCATGAGGAATTGCACCGCTGTCGGGAAGAATTTATTGAAGGTAAGTTTAAATTAAAGGTTGAGGAAATCACTTTTAATTTGAGAGAATACAATGAGTTTTTGCATTCTATTGCGGGCAGTGCTGCTGAGTTTAAAGCGCAGCAGCAGGCGGCATTTAATGCAGAGCGCGATCGCTGGGCCGCATCCGGGGAATTTGAAGCTGAATCTGCCCCAGAAGCCTCGGCGGATGTGGGTTCTGAAACGGCGGCGGAGGTTACTTTGCCGATCGGTAGTGAGGCAGTTGTCGCTCACGTTTCGGCCAATGTTTGGCAGGTGCTAGTTAATGTTGGAGATGCGGTTGCTGAGGGCGATCGCCTGTTAATTTTGGAAGCGATGAAAATGGAAATTGCTATTACTGCTGATGTTGCGGGCACTGTTGCCAAGTTGTTTTGTGAAAAAGGGCAAACGGTGACAGCCGGACAAATTTTAGCGGCTGTTCAACCGAATTAATCCCTGTGTTGTCAGTTCGGGGACAGGGAGAAGCTAGGCAGCAACCAAATCAGTAACTACTCGGCGTTGCATAATTGCGGGATGATTTTGATTGTTTTGTGGGATGGGATATCGTAGCCCGAAGGCGTGTATTTTCACAGCAGGCGGGACACCCCACAAGAATCATCATCAAATTGTGCAACCCCCGCTCATTTAATGAAGGTTTAGCAGCAGTTATGGCTTCAAAAGGGTGGGGAGATATCAATCAAGCAGGTCAGTGGGCGATCGCCCCCCAATTTTCGGCTGCGGGGAGTTTTTCGGAAGGCTTAGGCGCTGTCAAGCGCGATGGCAAATCTGGCTTTATCCATGAAACTGGAAAGCTAGGCATTTAGCAGGTTGGGGCTTTGTTTAGGCTTTAAATTTGTTGAAGTTTCGTTAACTTAACTCCAGCAGCCCAGAATTGACCGGCCAACCATCCTGAAATACCAGCAATTCTCCCGGCTGAATTTGCGTCCAAACTTCGTTATCTGTCAGCGGAAAAGTGGCAATAACAGCCACGCGATCGTCCTCCTTGGTCAATTCCCGAAAATCGACAGTTACATCTTCGTCGATCGAGTGAGCGCTAGCAAAAGGTGCTTGTCGCACAATATAATGCAGATTAGTAGAACAGTGGGTGAACAAGTGTTCTCCATCGGAAAGTAAATAATTAAAAATTCCGTGTTCTGCCAAAGTCTTAGTAATTTCATCCAGTACCGGGTAAATTTCCGCTAAAGCAGGCTTACTTTGAGGAAAAGTGGAGCGCAGCTTTTCTAATATCAAACAGAATGCTTTTTCGCTGTCAGTTTTGCCAACAGGTTTGTAAACTCCGGCACATTCTGGATCAAAGTTTTCGAGATTTCCGTTGTGAGCAAACACCCAATAACGTCCCCAAAGTTCCCGAATAAAAGGGTGGCAGTTTTCCAGAGCAATTTCGCCTTGCGTAGCTTTGCGGATGTGAGCAATGACGTTAGTTGAATGAATGGGATAGCGACGCACTACTTCTGCAACCGGAGAAGCAATCGCCGGTTTAGAGTCTATAAAAAGGCGACATCCCAAACCTTCAAAGAAAGCAATTCCCCAACCGTCTTGATGAACGTCTGTTTTGCCCCCCCTTGCAGAAAAACCCTCAAAAGAAAAGCAAATATCTGTCGGAACATTGCAGTTCATTCCCAGTAATTGGCACATAGCTTTTAAGTCTCTGGAGTGTGGATCGATCGCGCAGCCATTGGCAGCTACAGATTTGCGGTGATAATATTATAGTATTAAGGGCTTCAATAAGTTAAATATACTTAATATTTTTGCGGGGTCAACGGTAATGATACTGAAGCCAAAAACTTGGCGAGCGCTAAAAAAATCGCTCGTGTTTCCCTCGGAACGATGTTAACCGATAAATCGCTGTACACTTTTTCCCGTGTTGACAGCGAGTATAAAATGTTAGCCGATATCCGGGAAGGAATTGATAGGACTTTGATGGTTTGGCAGCACCGTTTGAAGGCATATAACAATCAGCCGGTCATTCACATCATCAAAAATTATGGAAAGATTAGTTTGCTTAAATGCTCTGGGAAATGAATCTGGTGTTTATGAGTGGTGCTGAAAAAAAAGATATATACTGTATAAAAAGCTAAGCAATGGTGTATTTTGGTTTAGATTATATCCGCCCCCCACACCATTAATATTACTACTTAACTATCCGAGCGAGAGCGAGATGTTTTGATTAAAATTAAAGGCAATGACATAGGAATGTCTGAGGAAATAATATTGCAGATTTTTGATTTTTCCTTCATTACAAAATCTTTAAAAAAAACGGGAACCGGATAGTCAATCAGGCGTCACATAGGGGAAGAAACCGAGGACGGCACTGTGACTTGTTCGTCGGTTTTGGGAGAAGTAATGCAATTTACGATCGCCCTTCATCTCGAATAGTGCGTCAAGCGTAGCTATCCCGTAGGAAATCACGCTTTGTCTCACTTTTTGGGCTTTTTTCTCACACAGTATAAACAGCAGGAAAAATCATAAGTGCGATCGACAAATTTGGAAAATCCTTAGCAGCTTAATACTAGGATTGGGATGGCAGGCATTATTCAGCATTCCAGCCTTAGCAGAAACGACTGATCCTGAAACAACAGCAAATAGTGCAAATTCGGAAGCTCCAGTTAATGAATGGTATCAATTACCCGCACCGACAAATAATCTAGCGGATAATTTCGATCGTAATCCCGATCGCAAATTAGTCGAAAAAGCTGACAATGTAGAGGAAACTTCACCGATAAACCCCACATCGGAGCCACCCGTACCTATCGCCAGTGAGATAGAAACTCACCTCTCGGAAGCCACCGAAACGCAGCCCGCCCCAATACCCGCATTAGTTGAAGAAAATAAATTAGAAAATCCCCCATTAGTTTACCCTGGTGACAACTCACTAGAACAAGTTACATCAGTTTCCCAACTCAGCGACGTACAGCCAACAGACTGGGCATTTCAAGCATTGCAATCCTTAGTAGAAAGATACGGCTGCATAGCTGGATACCCCGACGGAACCTATCGCGGAAACCGCGCTATAACGCGCTATGAATTTGCAGCCGGAGTCAATGCTTGTTTAGATACAATCCGCGAGTCCATCGCCAAATCAACTGAAAGTCTAGCTAAGCGAGACGACTTAATAAAACTACAAAAATTGCAAGAATAATTTGCCGCCGAAATGGCCACAATGCGAGGCCGAGTGGATGTGCTAGAAGCGCGAGCTACCGAACTAGAAGCCAATCAATTTTCAACAACAACTAAGCTATCAGGATTCACCGTTTTTGGAATACAAGGGCGCACTCCCAACCGTGCAGATCGCGCTCCCAGAGACGGCAAAAGGGATACCGAAGACCCCGGTACAAATGTCAACTCGATCAACTTCACTCAATTATATTTAACCACCCAATTTAGTCCTAGAAGTAACTTATTAATCGGTTTTTACAACCAGAACGGAACCAATTCACCACAATTAACCGAAGACGTAAACGTTGCTTATAATTTAGGAGAAACTCCTGGATTTACTATCAGCGACCTCAACTACCGCTTTCTGGTCGGTGACAAATTGGCAGTGTTTGCAGGGACAGCAGGAGTTAACATGGTAACTGGTTTTCGAGGGCCGAATCGGGCCGAAAGTGCAGCTTCCGGTTTCCTTTCTGCGTTCGCCCAAAGAAACCCAATTTTGAACACTGGTTTGGGTTTAGGCGGCATCGGCATTGACTGGCAATTTGCGAATCGAGCCAGTTTGCAAGCAGTTTATTCTACTAACATTCCCGGATTTTTCGTCAGTTCTAACGGGTCTCAAGGCCACAATACATTGGGCGTACAACTAACTTTAACGCCAGCCGAGCCAGTAGATGTTACTGTCTATTATGTTAACGATTATTCGCCCGATGGTAATTTGATTAGTTTGGCAGGCGATCGCCAATTGACTGCTATCAATCCTAGCACAAATAAGTCCGAACCTTTGCAAACAAATGCAGTGGGAGCCCGTTTAAATTGGCGCATTTCATCGCGAATTTCTTTGGGAGGTTGGGCTGGTTATACTAATTCCCGCATTCCGGGTCAATCTGGTACAGTAGCAACTACAAATTATATGGTTTTTGTAAATTTTCCCGATTTGTTTAAAGCAGGAAACTTAGGAGGAATTTATATCGGGCAACCGCCTAAAATTGTCAGCAGCAATTTACCTACAGGCAATAACGTTCCTGATTTTTTAGATACGGGTTTAGGGCGATCGGGCGGCCAACCCGGAACGACTACTCATGTAGAGGTATTCTACCGCTGGCAGGTGAATGATAATATCAGCGTCACCCCTGGATTGATCTTGATTTTTCAACCCGGTCACACTCCCGATAGCGACCCGATCTCAGTTGGTGTATTGAGAACTTCATTCTCCTTTGAAGAGTTTAATCCTGTGGGGCCGGGTTTAGTAGATCGCCCACTGCAAACAATTTTGGCGAACCCGCCCCACAGGAACGAACCACAAGAAAATTTAATTTTGTGGAATCGAAATCTTGCCTGTTAAGCGAGAAAAGTGTTTTTCGGTCAGCCGACAGTAATTAAAACCCCAGCGGGATGTCCTAATATTTTTTCTCAGTAAAAACCCCCTATCTTTACTCAAACTTTACACTTAATAGTAATTTCTCCGTTTGTATCGTTTTTCCCTCCCTACAAATACGTAATTATTAAGTTTAAAAAAATACGCATTAACACGCTTCAAGTATAAGTTTTTCTAACTTAATCTATTATTAAGAAGCAGTAGTAATACTTCTTTAAGTTTAGGTTTAGATAAATATGATTAAATCCACGGGCTATTTTTGGTGTCTGAGCTTTGCTGTAATTTCTGCTATAGCTGCCTATCCGTGTCAGGCACAAACGACGGTAAAATCGCCGATAAATGTAACTAAAACACAGGATCTCACCAGTACCGAGTCACCCGAGGTTACTAACAGTTCTGTTAGCAACCTCGGCAAAACTCCTAACAATTCTAAATCTTTTACCGTCTCAGAATTGAATAGCACACCTCCTAACTCTAGTTCTCCTATAACAACTCCTCAAAATCAATCTGCACGCACAAATCCATTAGGATGCAGATTTTTTGATATTCCTTCAATGCAACAATAAATTTTCCTGCATCTCTTGATAAATAGAATACCCTAGCTGAATAGAGGGCAATTGTTTTTGAGCATCGCCCTCTCTTTGCGCGATCTTACTTGCTAAGAAAATTATATGTAGTAAAAAGGATTGATGAAATTAACTCTAGTTTAAATATTATCGGGGAAAGTCTGAAAGTTGTTTGATATCCTTCAAAACTATTTGAGGCTTCCCTTTGTACTGTTCTACCTTCCCACTGACATACACATATCCCCGTCCCAGACCCGCATAACGCTTCTCGATTAGCCGCTTTAAGGGAGCTCTTTCATCAGTTTCAGCATCTGGTATCCACAAATCTAATTTATGATACACTGAACCAGCATAAATTAGAGCGCTGCTGCCGATCCATTTATTAATTCCCGCCTGCAAATCGCAGAAAATAGTAATAGATTTAGCCCTCTCAGAAGCCGCTAATATTTTCGGGTAGTGCAACCTCAAAGAAAGCGCTCCTCCTGTTGCTTCCGACAACCGAAACTCTTCAACAATTGAGGCTCGCATCGACCACCAAGGCAGTAAATTAGCATAGTTGCGAGAGGGGATTTTGGCATTGATAATCGGATTCCAAATCATCAGATTGTAAGCTTTTGCTGCCGATTCTGCCTCAGTCATTTGGCGGTGATACAGTCTCGATCGCCCGTATTTCACAAAGTAGGGACTCCAGCCTTCTGCAATCAGTTTCAGATTATAATTTTCTCCCTCTTTATGCACGTAACAGAGGAGACGCCCGTAGTTATCGCGGTGTTTTTCCACCGCAATTTCTATTTGGTCATCTGTATCAAATTCTATGTCAACTGTAGCAAGTCCGCCATCTGCTGTGGCGAAGTATTTTTTAGCCATTTCCGAAGCTGCTTTACCCGCCGCAGTTATAGGTTTGGAGCCTCCCGAATGACTTTCTTCGGTATCGACGCAAATCAGGCGCAGAGACTCGGTTTTTCCGTTGAGAAAAATTTTGATGCTGTCGCCATCAACTACTTTAGTTATTTGCAGGTTCGGAATTCTGGTTGCCATATTTTGAACCCTGTTGCATTTGAGATTTCATGCAGGTATCGCTTGGATTATACACGAGTTCGTTATCACTAGCAACTGGAATTTGGGTTTTTTATATTAAAATTTGCCAACAGTCGCGTATTTTATCAAGTCTGGAAAAAAATCACGAAAATCCGATTCTAAGCGTTGATAGTTAGCTGTCAAATCTTCTATGCCGCTTGCCAAGTTATTTGTGCGTTTGACTCGCGCCGACATTCTTGTAAGAGTGATGCCGATTTCGGCAATTTCCTGATAAGATGAAAGCAAGTCGCGGGCAATTATTGTGGGCAGCACCCGCTGGAGAGAGTCAGGTAATATATCGCGATTGTCTTGCAGGATTTTATAGACATCCTGAGAAAAATCCCGGAGCGGAATTTCTGAATATTCCAGCCAATTTTTAGCTAAGAAGTGGTCGTAAAACACGTCAATCAAAACTCCAGCAAACCTTCGTCTGTGGGAAGAAACAAGGCTTTTACTCGATCGCACTATTGGGTGAGAGTCCGTGTAGCTATCTACTTTGCGGTGCAAATCAATGCCCTTTCTAATTTCCTCGGGATAAAGGTTGACTGCCGTTCCTTTGACAAAATCTCCTAAGAGGTTGCCAATCAAGGATTCTGGGGTGCCTTCTGATAAGAATAGATGAGCCAAATAATTCATTGCTACAGTAAAAATATCTAAGATAGCATAAGGAGAAACAGTAAGGTGCGGCGAGTCGTGCACCCTACTGCTATTAAGAACCTGCCCTGAAAAAAATCTCCCTACGAACCGCCGCGCAATTTATCCAAAACCGTCCGGTCTTCCAAGGTTGAAGTATCTCCAGAAACCTCTTCTCCCGCAGCTAAAGAACGCAGCAAACGCCGCATAATTTTGCCGCTTCGCGTTTTCGGCAAAGCATCGGTAAATCGAATTTCGCCGGGACGGGCGATCGCCCCAATTTCCTTAACAACGTGCTGCTTCAATTCCTTAGCCAATTCATCGCTAGGTTGCTGCGAGTTGTCCAGCGTGACAAAAGCCACAATGTCCTCACCTTTAATCTCATCCGGTTTACCAACAACCGCAGCTTCCGCCACCGCTGGATGCGATACCAAAGCTGACTCGACTTCCATCGTGCCGAGTCGGTGTCCGGCCACATTAATTACATCGTCAACGCGGCCCATTACCCAGAAATAACCGTCTTTATCCTTGTGCGCGCCGTCCCCTGCAAAGTACACAAATTCGCCATCTTTCGGGTGCAAATATTCCCAATAAGTGCGGCGGAAGCGATCGGGATCGTTGTAAAGTGTACGCATCATTCCCGGCCAAGGATGTTTCACCACTAAATAACCGCCACTTTCGTTAGTTACTGGTTCGCCATCTTGGTCAACAACATCGACCACAATTCCAGGGAACGGTAGGGTTGCAGAACCGGGTTTTGTAGGAATTGCACCGGGCAAAGCGGTAATCATAATTCCCCCGGTTTCTGTTTGCCACCAAGTATCGACGATCGGACAATTCGAGTTGCCAATTACTCGTTGATACCACATCCAAGCTTCAGGATTGATCGGTTCGCCGACGGTTCCTAACAATCGTAAAGATGACAAATTGCGCGCGTTGGGCAAGTGTTCGCCCATTTTCATGAATGTTCTGATCGCAGTGGGTGCAGTGTAGAAAACGGTGACGCCGTATTTTTCGATCACATCCCAAAAACAGCCTGGGTTGGACGCGCGGGGCGCACCTTCGTACATGATTGTGGTCGCGCCGTTGGAAAGCGGGCCGTAGACTATGTAACTGTGGCCTGTAATCCAGCCTACGTCTGCGGTGCACCAGTAGACATCGGTATCTTGAAGGTCGAAGATCCACTTGGTTGTCATGTGGGTGTAAAGGTTGTAGCCACCTGTGGTGTGGACGACTCCTTTCGGTTTGCCGGTACTGCCGCTGGTGTAGAGTACGAACAGCATATCTTCGCTGTCCATTGGTTCGGCGGGGCAGTCGGCGGATGCGTCTTTTTGCAAGTCGTGCCACCAAAGATCGCGCCCGGGTTCCATGTGCACTTGCTGTTTGGTACGCTGGACGACGATAACGTTGGTAACGCTGGGTGTGACGTTGTTGGCGAGGGCTTTGTCTACTTGTTCTTTGAGGCCAACTGCTGCATCTTTGCGGAAGCCACCGTCAGCGGTGATCACGAGTTTTGCTTGGCCGTCGTTAAGCCGATCGCGCAAAGCTTCTGCACTAAAACCGCCAAAAACAACGCTGTGTACTGCACCGATTCTGGCGCAGGCTAGCATGGCGATCGCAGCTTCGGGAATCATGGGCATATAAATGCCAACGCGATCGCCTTTTTGGACTCCCAATTGTTTGATGACGTTCGCCATTTGGCAGACTTCGCGGTGGAGTTGCGCGTAGGTGAGGGTGCGGGAGTCTCCGGGTTCGCCTTCCCAAATCAGGGCGGCTTTATTTTTGCGCCAAGTGGTTAAGTGGCGATCGAGACAATTGTAAGAAATGTTAATTTTGCCGTTGACAAACCATTTAGCAAAAGGCGGCTGCCAGTCGAGCACGGTATTCCAGTTTTGGAACCAGTGCAATTCTTGGGCGGCGAGTTCTGCCCAGAATGCTTGGGGGTCAGCTTTGGCTTTATCGTAGAGGGCTTGGTACTCTTCTAGGCTTTTGATGTGAGCTTTTTCGGAGAATTCAGCGGGCGGCTGAAATAGCCGTTTTTCTTGCAGAATTGATTCGATGGTATCTTGTGACATCGTTCTTAACTTTTATTTCGGTTAGTCTTTGTAACTATTGTTTGCATAAGTTGGGGCCGAAGTATGTTTATTTTCCTTAAGACTTTGGGAAATTTTGTAATAGGTTGAGTGGTTGTTCTTTTTTTGCTCGCCGATGAATGCCGATTAATGCAGATGAGGAGGATTATTTAGCCTATTTAATGCTTAATTATTATTAGTAACAATTGTGCTACAAGTTTTGAAATTGTACTTTTGTGTAAATTATCTCAGCTATAATTAGGTAGTTAGTTAAATTTAATTAAATGAAAGCTATTACGCAAAATTTAGAAGCAAGCCAACTTTCTCTAAACGACGTTCGCCGCATTTTCAAATTGGAAAGACAAACAGGAGGAGGTTTTACTGATTTTTTCTCTCTGGAACCTCTGACGGATTTTGAACAGCAGGAATTATTGCTAATCGGTAATCACTTTTGGCGTCATCTAGAAGCAGGGAAAGTTTCTGCAAAACTGGTTAAGTTTTTAGTGCTTTCACCATTAATGAGATTAGCAGGATTTTTTGATATTTCGCTCGTGCTGACAATGGAAGATAGCATCCCGATCGAGGTTGAGGATGGGGATACTTTAATTAAAGGGCGGTTGGATATCTTAGCCGTAAATCAGCCGGATGCAGAACTCGCGGCGGCACAGTTTTGGATTTTGGTAGTCGAGGCGAAAAATAGTGCGATCGATCCTTGGGCCGGTTTGCCGCAATTGCTGACTTATGCTTATAAAAGTTTGCAGCAGCAATCGTCTGTTTGGGGATTGACGACGAATGGACGTAACTATCAGTTTGTGTATCTGACGCGGGGCAATCCTTGCACTTATCAGATTTTACCGGAATTGAATTTGATGGACAAAGAGCGATCGCTCTTGTTGGCGCAAGTCTTGAAAGCTATTTGCAAGTTGCAGAATGTGCAGTTGCAGTTGGCTTAACAAGGGCGATCGCATCCCCGATTTACGGTGAGGGTGGAGTTGTGCGATCGATCGGTGGAACCTTTTGTACAGGAGTTGGCGGTTGTTCAGTCCGCAAAAGTCCGATCGTACTTGGTGTTAAAGGAATCGTCACTAGGAGGATGGGTAGAAAAAATTTCTCTAACAACCATTTGATATCTGACTTAGACAGCTTCTTCAAAAAGTTCAGTCTATTATTCGGTTTTTCTGGTTTCATTTTTTTTGATCTCTATTTATTTCCACTTCCTACGATATCTGGATTTTTTGTGTTCGCGGGCGATCGTCAATTTAGCCTCCCAAATTAGTTTTTAAGTAAAGTTTTGAAGAGATTGTGAGTTGCGATTGAATGATTTGTGAAAGAGTTTGTGAGAAAAAACTCACAAATCACTTTTGGCTTAGAAATTTGTGAAAATTAACTAGGAATTGAATGAACAGCTATCCTAAAGCTCTGAGTTATGCTAATTTAAGAGAAATTAGGCAGGTTTGAGGCTGAGGTGGAATGGAGAAGATGACTAAACAGGAGCTTGAGGCTATCTATACAGACAAGCTTACAACAAAACAGCGTCGAGTGCTAAATGAGTTCTTGAAAAATAAGCCCGACCAACAAATCGCTAACTCTCTCTCCCGAAAAGTAACGAGGTCGTGTGTCAGCGTTCATATTTCAAAGATTTGCCAGTCATTTAATATCAAAAATGAGCCGAGTGTAGGATATACGCAACGTGACGAGTTGATTGAATTATTTGTCAAATATAAACCTGACTTAGTTTGCCCAGAGTTATTAAAGGAATTCGGGGAAAGAACCCCTGAAGCTCCAAAAGCATTAGAATTGCCAGAAGGGCCAGTGCGATTAAATTCTGAGTTTTATATAGAGCGTTCCCGAATGGAAGCTGACTGTTATGAGCAGATTTTAGGACGGGGGTCAATGATTCGCATTAAAGCTCCCAAGTTAATGGGAAAAACTTCTCTATTAAATCGCATCATCGAACGCGCAAAAACGCAGGATTATCGATTAGTGCGTTTAGATTTTAGAGATGCTGAAACAGAAATTTTTAGTAACTTAAATAAATTTTTCCACTGGTTTTGCTTGAATATCAGCCAACAGCTCAAACTAGAATCTAATATCGATAAATATTTACAGGGGCGCGGCGGAATTCTCGTAAATTGCAAAAACTACTTTCAAGCTGAAGTTTTAGAAGCTATAGATTGTCCTTTAGTCTTGGCTTTAGAAGAAATAGACTGTATTTTTTCTTATGAGGAAATTGCCCGAAACTTTCTGAGTATGTTACGAAGCTGGTTTGACGAAACTACGAAAACAGACATTTGGGAAAACTTGCGAATGGTGCTGCTCCATTCTACAAATGTGTACGTGGAATTACCTGTTAATCAATCACCATTTAATGTCGGGTTTTCAGTAGACTTGACCGAATTTAGCCAGCAAAATATTCTCGATTTAGCCCGCCGCCATCAATTATTTTGGGGAACTGATGAAGTGGCGGCATTGATGGCAATGATAGGCGGTTATCCTTATCTGGTACGCAAGGCGCTTTATCATTTGAAGGATTCCAATCTATCTTTAGCAGAAGTTTTGCAAAATGCAGCTACAGATGTGGGAATTTACCGCCAGTATTTGCAGAGTCACTGGGCAAATTTGCAAAATTATTCTGAACTCAAAGCGGCTCTCCAACAAGTTGTTTGTGCAGACAGTGCGGTCAACTTAGAACAGGTGCTAGAATTTAAGTTATTGAGTATGGGTTTAGTCAAGCAAAATCAGCATGGTATCACTCCTAGCTGTCGGTTATATCGGGATTATTTTGCAGAAAAATTTCTAGATTAGAGTCGGGAGTAAAACCCTATTATGGCGGTTTCTCAATATCAAGTTGGTGGCTCTTTAAAGTACGAAAATCCTACCTATGTTGAGCGTCAGGCCGACAGCGAACTTTATGACAGTTTGATAGCCGGAGAATTTTGTTATGTGTTGAACTCCCGACAAATGGGCAAATCTAGCTTGCTAGTAAAAACGATGAAACGCTTGCGCGAAAAAGCAGGCTTTAAATGTATGGCGATAGATTTAACAGATATCGGTAGGGAGACTTCAGACTGCTGGTATTTTGGGATTATTTCTGAGTTAGTTCGGGGTGGCGCACTCTCAAGAAAGGTGGATGCTGACAGTTGGTGGCAGCAACGACAATTGCTGTCGCCATCTCAACGATTGAGTCAGTTTATTGAAGATATTTTACTAACAGAAATTTCGCAAAATATTGTTATTTTTATTGATGAAATTGATTCGATTTTAAAGCTGAGCTGGAAAGATGACTTTTTTCTTTTAATTCGAGCTTCTTATAACAAAAGAGCCATGAATTCTGAATATAAGCGCCTTGCCTTTTGTCTTTTGGGAGTTGCGACGCCAGCAGATTTGATTCGCGATAAAGACCGAACACCCTTTAATATTGGCAAAGCTATTGATTTAACAGGGTTTACTTTTGATGAAGCTCGACCTGCTTTAATCCCTGGCTTAATGCTAGAGCGCTCGGAGGAAATATCAGAGAAGATATTAGCTGAGGTTTTTTATTGGACAAAGGGGCAACCTTTTTTGATGCAAAGACTGTGCCGACTGATGGTCTATCAATCGGCCCGTGGGACTTCTGATGTGGAAGTTTTAGTGCAAAAGTACGTCATTGATAATTGGGAAGCGAATGACGAACTAGAACATTTAAAGACAATTAGAGATCGCTTGCTGCTTGACTATCAAGACCGCACGGCGCTACTGCTCGGTATTTATCAGCAAATACTGACGGATGCGGAGCAGAAAATCTCTGCTGATAATAGTCTCGATCAAAGAAGGTTACAACTCTCAGGATTGGTCGTCAAACGCAACGGATATCTACAAGTTTATAACCCGATATACGCAGCTATTTTTAACCTCGATTGGGTACAGAAAGAATTAGCGAAACTCCGCCCCTACCAGGAAAACTTCGCCGCTTGGATTGCCTCAAATCGTCAAGATACTTCCCGACTGTTGCGCGGCAAAGCGTTGGAGGATGTGTTGGAGTGGAAAAAGGGGAAAGGTTTAAGCGAGGAGGATAATGATTTTTTAGATGCCAGTCAAGCTGATGAACTGCAAGAACTGAGAACATCTAACCAATTCTTCAAACAAATCCGCAGAAAAGTCAGGGAAATTCTTAAAATCGAAGAAGCTGGACACATGGCGTTAAATCTTTTTCAGTCGGAGGGAAAGCAAATAGAAGCCTTGCGGGCAGCTATCAAAGCCGGAGAAGATTTAAAGAAGTGGATACCAGATAATCCCCCGCTTTCCGAATATCCCGTTACCAATCCTCTGTTAGTTTTGCAGAATATTCTTGCTAAAATCCGCGAAAATTACCAGTTTGTCGGACATAATGACTCGGTAAATAGTGTCTATTTTAGCCCGACTGGAAATGCGATCGCTACTGCCTCAAATGACGGCACAGCCAAATTGTGGGACTTGCAGGGTAACTGCTTGGTAACATTCACCGGACATAATAACTGGGTAAGAAGTGTCTGTTTTAGCCCGACTGGAAATGCGATCGCTACTGCCTCAGATGACAACACCGCGAAATTGTGGGACTTGCAGGGCAACTGCTTGGTAACATTCACCGGACATAATAACAGGGTAACAAGTGTCTGTTTTAGCCCGACTGGAAATGCGATCGCTACTGCCTCAAATGACGGCACAGCCAAATTGTGGGACTTGCAGGGCAACTGCTTGGTAACATTCACCCAACATAATTATTCGGTAACAAGTGTCAGTTTTAGCCCGACTGGAAATGCGATCGCTACTGCCTCATCTGACGGCACAGCCAAATTGTGGGATTTGCAGGGTAACTGCTTGGTAACATTTACCGGACATAATAACTCGGTAACAAGTGTCAGTTTTAGCCGGAATGGGGATGCGATCGCCACTGCCTCAAATGACGGCACAGCCAAATTGTGGAACTTGCAGGGTAACTGTTTGGTAACATTCACCCAACATAATTATTCGGTAACAAGTGTCAGTTTTAGCCCGACAAGAGATGCGATCACTATTGCCTCATCTGACGGCACAGTCAAATTGTGGGACTTGCAAGGCAACTGCTTGGTAACATTCACCGGACATAATAAAGTGATAACAAGTGTCAGTTTTAGCCCGACAAGAGATGTGATAGCTACTGCCTCATATGACAAAACTACCAAATTGTGGGACTTGCAGGGCAACTGCTTGGTAACATTCACCGGACATAATCACTTGGTAAGAAGTGTCAGTTTTAGCCCGACAAGAGATAGGATCGCTACTGCCTCAATTGACGGCACAGCCAAATTGTGGGACTTGCAGGGCAACTGCTTGGTAACATTCATCGGACATAATAACTCGGTATGGAGTGTCTGTTTTAGCCGGAATGGAGATGTGATCGCCACTGCCTCATATGACAAAACCGCCAAATTGTGGGACTTGCAGGGTAACTGCTTGGTAACATTCACCGGACATAATAACTCGGTAAATAGTGTCATTTTTAGCCCGACAAGAGATGCGATCGCTACTGCTTCAGATGACAGAACTGCCAAATTGTGGGACTTGCAGGGCAACTGCTTGGTAACATTCACCGGACATAATAACTCGGTAACAAGTGTCAGTTTTATGCCCACAGAAGATAGGATAGCTACTGCCTCAAATGACGGCACCGCCAAATTGTGGGACTTGCAGGGCAACTGCTTGGTGACTTTCACCGGACATTATGCCTCGGTAAGAAGTGTCTGTTTTAGCCCCAGCCGCACAGAGGATGTGATCGCCACTGCATCACAAGACGGCACTGCCAAATTGTGGGACTTGCAGGGAAATTTACTGGCTGACTTTAGCGGCTATAAAGGCAATTTGCTCAAAGGTGAGGCAGATTTTGTGGAGTTGAAAAGTCCGATTTATAGTATTTGTTTTAGTCGGGACGGGAAGTTGTTGATAACAGGTGATGCGGATGGAAAGGTGCGGTTTTGGCCGATCGAAAGTTTGGACGAGTTGTTGGCGAGGGGGAGGGAATGGCTGGGTGAGAATTTTTAACCGCCGATCCACGCGGATGATTTGAATTTAGCAACGATTTTACGATTCTTTTTCACTTGTTCAAACTGCTATTAGCTTTACCCACTTTAGACACCAGAATTATTGAATAATTCTGGTATCTAGCAGACTACAAGCCGGAAATTTAAAAGTCAAGATTTATTAAGATTTTACAAGAAAGCGATGACAAATTACAAATCATGTATCTAAAATAAGAGACAATTTGACCCGGAAACTGAAGGTAAGAAAATGTCTGAACTTAGACAAAATCTAATTACCAGAGATTGGGTAATCATCGCCACCGAACGGGCGACAAGACCGGATCAATTCGCTAACAAAAAAAAGTCGGCCGCAGTAGTGCCACCGCACCGTGCCGATTGCCCGTTTTGCGTGGGAAATGAGGAAGACGGAACCTTAGAAACTTGCCGCTTGGGCGATCGCACTGGGTGGAAAGTCAGGGCAATTTGCAACAAATATCCCGCCCTCTCCCCGACAGCAGAATGGATGAGGATATCATCGGGAATTCACCGCACGATGGCGGGAATCGGCTTTCACGAAGTAATTGTCGAACATCCGCGACACGATTTGACGACAGCTTTGTTGAGTGTTGAAGAAGTTGAAAACATACTTTTAGTATACCGCCAGCGCTATGTAGAAATTAGGAAAAATCCCCACATTGAAACCATTATTATCTTCAAAAATCACGGGGAAACTGCCGGAACTTCTCTCGAACACCCCCACTCGCAGATAGCAGCGACACCCGTTGTACCCAGCCAATTCCGCAGTCGCATCGACGAAGCTATTAGATATTTTGACGACACGGGAGAATGTCTGTTTTGCCGGACTTTGGAAGATGAATTAGCGGCAAAGGAAAGAGTGATTTGTGAGAGTGAACATTTTGTAGCTTTTATCCCTTACGCTGCACTTTCACCGTTTCACACTTGGATTTTTCCGCGCCGGCATTCCTCTTCGTTTGATGAAATTACTGATGCGGAAATTACCGATCTGGCTGATACTTTGAAAACTGTACTGGCTAAGTTTTATTACGGATTGAACAATCCCGATTACAACTATAATATTCGCTCGGTGCCGATCGCCCAACGGGCAACAAAATACTTTCACTGGTATATTGCAATTATTCCCAGAGTCACCAAGCAAGCTGGGTTTGAGTTGGGCAGCGGGATGTTTATCAATACTGCTTTGCCCGAAGAAAGTGCGGCGTTTTTGCGATCGATCGACATTCCTAGCGACAGTAATTTCCCCCCCATCTAAAGTATCCTACATCACAGTACGTCAAATTTACGTCAAATTGTAGGGGAAATGCACGCAGCCACTCTGATTTGCGAGTCTGTCTTGGGGGAGAAGTGAGATTATTTGAGATTTAATATTTGAGATTAAAAAATTGGGGAGAACGAATGATCTAAGGGTTTAGATCACCCGTCTACAGTTGCATTCTTTTGTGAAACTGGTATCATTTACGAGCTCAAGTTATGAAGGTACAAATACTTAGGGATTGTACCAAACTCACAATAAACTTTCGACATACTGCCAGCCGTCGTCGCTAAAAGTAGCTCTCAACATATCTCTAATTTTGGCATCGATCGATAATATCCCCTCGCCCGACTCACCATTCTCGCCGATTTCGCAACTGTCTTCAGACATATGTTCTTGGATATGGGCCAGAGTATGAGCGAAATTAGCCAGAAAATAATGTTCGTGCACCCACGCTGTCGGATCTGGTATTTCTGCACTCCCAAAAGCTCGATCGACTAAATCTTTTTTGGCAACATCGTCAGTCTGGTTTTTCATGTTGAGTTCGATTTAGGTAGAACTGGTAACTTATCTTATTTTAAGCTTAATTGTCAACAGGATTGCGATCCTGATCGACCACAGCAGTGACAAATTTGTGTAGTTTGTGCGATCGCGATCTTAAGTTTTTTGTCGATCGCGTGTTACCATACTACCTCAAACTCGGTGACCAATAATTTTCACCGCCGGCAAAATACACTTTGGCATCATTCCGTGAACTCCTTTTTGGGGATTGTTGACAGCCTGCGTAATCCGAAAATTTACCGCGATGGAACACAAAACATAAGCATCTTCTTCTTTGAAACCTGCAAATTTTTGCAGCCAATAAACCGTCTGTTTTACCGCCATCTCAAACGCTTCATCTAATGTTCTACCGAATCCCATAATCACAATATGAGTGGGCGTTTCTGCAAACGGAAATAGCAGAATAAAATCCTTGCGTAAGATGATTTGAATAGTTCCCTTCATCGAAGTTTCAATGGCAGTACCGTCAACTTCACCGTCTCCTTGTGCCGAATGTCCGTCGCCGATGGACAGTAAACCGCCACGCATAAAAACAGGTAAAAATAACCGCGTTCCTGCTTGGAGTTCCTGATTGTCCATATTGCCGCCGTAGCGCTCTGGAGGAATAGAAGAACGGTTGATTTCGGCATTGGCGACGCCGATAATGCCAAAAAAAGGATGCAGGGGAATCCGAATGCCGCTACCTGCGGGAAATTCAGCAATTTTTTGCTCTAAATCTAGCCGAATAAACCGCAATTTAGGTTCGGAGAAATACTCCGGTAAAGCTCCCCACCCGGCGCGAATTGCATTAAATCCGACTGGTAAACTCGGGTAAACATCCTCAATGTGAATTTCTAAAACGTCTCCCGGTTCGGCATTGTTAACATAAATCGGGCCTGTCAACAAGTGGGGCCCGGGGCCAACTTTGCGGTGGGGAGGCAAATTCTGACAAATATCTAAAAATTCCGGCGTCAGAAATTCCGGCGGGGCTTTGTCAGCAACATAATATCCTGAATAGGTTTCGATGTCGATGCGATCGCCCGAATCCACCCTTAAAGCAGGTTCGATATTCGGAGAAAAACCGCCCAAGTGTACGGTGTTGCAGTTAGCCTTGAGAAGGTGGCGAGTCATGGGATTTTAGATTTTAGATTTTAGATTTTAGATTGAAGGAAGGGTGTTAAGAATGTTATATCGCAAGTCTCAAGCATTTGTGAGAAAGATTTTTTTTTATGAACCGCAGAGGGCGCAGAGGGCGCAGAGAAAGAGAATTGAGAGATAAGAAGAGGTGAAAAAATGGTTCAAGTTTGTTAGATGTGAGATATTTTACTAATTTCTTAACTTGTTGATAACCTTGGTAGTTTAAAATTCCCAGTCTAGAATCTAAAATCGATGGCTGTTTTTTCTTCAGACTAATGACTAATAACTAATGACTAATGTTGACACCCTTGCCAGATCAATTAAAAAATTCTAGAGATTTGCCCCGCAATCCCTGGTTTTTTGCTGTTTTGATTTTGATTGTCCTACTGCTAGGTTTCATGATGCAATCATACCTTAATCAACCTCAGCTTTTAACCGATCCGTTTTTGCAACTCCCAACAGTAAACTCGGTGCGAGTTGTCTGGTTTACCGAGTTTGCTGGTACTCGCAACACTGTTGCTTACGGCGAAAATTTGAATCAAACTGTGAGGGCAAATACTACCAAGCTGAGCCGCACTCGCGAAGACAAAGACTCTCACATTTCCGATGAAATCAAACAAAGCATAATTGACAGCAATCCAATTGTCCGCGACATCTGGCGCCACGAAGCAGAAGTGCCCAATTTAAGGCCGGGTGTTCGCATTCCTTATCGAGTCACCAGCGAAAGGAAAGACAGCGCATCTGTCAGCAGCAAAGTTTTCACTCTTTCTCCGAGACCAGCAGCAGGAATTGCGCTCAAAATCCTCCTCACTTCCGACCATCAATTGATGCCTATGACAGCAGCAAATCTGCAGAAAGTAGCTGAAACAATTGGGAGAGTTGACGCGGTTTTTATGGCAGGAGATTTAATTAATATACCCGATCGCGCTTCTGAATGGTTTGACGACTACCGAGGCCGCGCCTTCTTTCCCGCGCTGCAAGGTCGCGCATTTTCCGAACTCGACAAAAACGGCATCAAAACCGTTTACAGCGGCGGCGAACTGATCCAACACGCGCCTTTATTCCCCGCCATTGGGAATCACGAAATCATGGGTCGCTTTGCAACCAACAGCACACTCGGTGACCAATTTAACGATCCTTTTCCCCGCGCCGCTGCCGAGAAAATATACGCTCAACGTGCTGCATCTTTGAATCCAAATAATGACTCTTCAGTGCGGGAAATATGGCTGAAAAACAATACTTTTAATAGCGATACCTATGACGAAATTTTCAATTTGTCGGGGGGCAAAAAATACTATGCTGTGACTTTTGGGGACGTGCGGTTAGTTACTTTGTATGCCACGAATATTTGGCGGACTCCGAATTTAGATCCGGGTGCCAGAGGCAGGTATCGCGAACGGGACGAAGATTTTAATAATCCCGAAAAGTGGGGATACGGACAGCATATTTTTGAGCCGATTGTCAAGGGCAGCGCTCAATATAATTGGCTGCAACAAGAGTTAAAAAGTGCGGAATTCCAGCAGGCAAAATATAAAATTGTGATGTTTCACCACCCGCCGCATTCTCTGGGCGACAATATTGTACCTGCTTATACTGACCCAGTGCAAATAGTCGATCGCGGTGAGAATGGCGAGATTAAAATGGTGCGTTACGAGTACCCGAAACAGCAAGATTATCTGATTCGGGATGTAGTGCCGCTACTAGAAACAGCGGGGGTGCAGTTGGTATTTTACGGACATTCGCACTTGTGGAATCGATTTGTAAGTTCCAGCGGAATGCACTTTTTGGAGACTTCTAATGTGGGTAACAGTTACGGTGCTTTTGCGGGGGAAAAGCGCCGATTTGTGCCGCCGGGATATCGGGAAGATTACAGCGCTATTGGAGACCCGAACGGATTGGAACCTGTGGTGCCGACTGTTGCGCCTTTGTTGGCAGAAGACGGGCGGCCGCTGCCGTATATTGATAGCAACGATATTACGGCTTTTACTATTTTTGATACGGGTAGTGGTGTTGTGAGTAGCTACTATTTTGATACGCGGAAACCGGAGTCGGAAGTGGTAAAGTTTGATGAGTTTAAGTTGAAAAATTCGCCATCGAGCTTAAAAATACGTAAAAATTAAAAGCGCTCGTTTTCATAATCGATAAATTAGTTACTGCTATGATAACTTAAGGCTTCTGACTTCTGCTATACTTAGGTATCTGTATCCAAATTAAACTTACCCAGTAGAGCGCGGTCATGCCTGAACTAAACCTCTTAGAAAAACAAGAAGAAGTAAGCTTTGATGAGGAAGATGAAGCTCTCGATTATGAGCTTGAATTTAATGGTAATCCCAAATCAGTATTAGACGAAATTTCCGAAATAATTGTAGCGGGAAATGACTGGACCACAGCCACCATACTCGATCAACTTGTTCGTGACAATATTCAACTTAATCCAAGATTTCAAAGACGAGATGCTTGGGATATAACTCGCAAAAGCAGGTTTATTGAATCTATTTTTCTAGGATTTCCCATTCCAGATATAGTTTTGGCTTCTCAAGATAAAAAGCGCGGAAAATTTGTAGTTCTTGACGGCAAGCAACGCTTGCTTACGATTCTGCAATTTTATGGAAGGAGCGAAACTCCCAACGATAGTTTTGCTTTGAAAAACTTAGAATTTAGACCTGAACTCAATGGTTGTACGCATGAGGCTCTAAAAAACGATCTTCTCCATAGTTCTGTACTTGATGCACTCGATAATCAAACTCTTCGTACTACATTGATTCGGAATTGGCATACAGAAAGTTTACTCTACAAAATTTTTCTCCGTCTGAATGTAGAAAATACTCCGCTATCTCCCCAAGAACTCAGGCAAGCATTGCATCCAGGTGATTTCATCAATTTTTTAGATGACGAATCAATTAAAAATCAGGCTTTAAGAAAAATACTTAAATCCCAAAATCCCGATCCTCGAATGCGCGATGTCGAATTATTACTGCGATATGTAGGATTCCATCATTTTTTATCCGATTATCGCGGTAATCTTAAAGTGTTCCTGGATATGACTTGCAAAAAGCTCAACAAGGATTGGAAAGAGAAAGAAACTGAGGTCAGATATACAGTTAGCCAATTTGAAAAGGCAGTGCAAACAACCACTAGAATATTTGGAGAAGAAAATATATTTCGTGTGTGGTTGAGTAGTTATAATACTTACCGAGGCAAGTTTAATCGAGCTATTTTAGATGTAATGGTTTTTTATTTTTCAGATCCAGTTATTAGTGAAGCTGCTGAGAAGAATCCGGCGGGTGTGGAAAAAGCTTTTAAAGAGTTATGTTCATCATCTAATAGCGAATTCAGAGAAGCTGTTGAGAAAAGCACAACTAGCATTCGCGAAACTCATACTCGTCTCTCACTGTGGGGCCAAGCTTTGTTAAAGGTTTTGGATGTAGAGTTTAATGTACCTGAACTCGTAGATAACCATATTATCTTTAACGGTTTGAGGTAAGTTATTGAGAGGTATGCCAAAATCAGTTAGATTTCGTACTCTAACCCAACAGTTAAATAGGTTAAAAAAACAATTTTTTCCTAAGATTAATCCTCTAGGTTCATATTCCGAGCGGCAGCTAGCCTTAACTCTTGCCTACAGAGTTTTAGTTCATGCCGAAATTGAGGCTTATTTTGAGGACAGAGTTTGGGAAGTAGCCCTTAATGCTAAGAAGAATTGGGATAGTCAGGGTAAGACTTGCCGTACTTTAATCTGCTTGCTTGGCTTTTCTGGTCAAATGATGGAAGCACCACCAGATACACTGAGTCCAACTAAGGGAAGTAAAGCTTTGCCACCGGAAAAAATAAAAGTCAACAAAAAAATAGATTTAGCTATTAATAGTTTTAAGCGAAGCATTGACTCGAATCATGGAATCAAAGAAGCTAATCTTCTGGCGTTGCTTTTGCCAATAGGAATAGATACCGATGATTTAGATCCTGCTTGGCTGGCTACCATGAATACGTTTGGGGAAGAAAGAGGTGTTGCGGCACATACTTCAGCTACATCCCCGAAAACTATTAGAAGCCTAAATCCTATAAATGAACTGCGGAGGGTAGAGCAAATTATTCAAGAACTTTTGAGGGTGGATGAGCTGATTGATAATTTAATGAGATAAATGAATAAACCGACACCAATTGTCAAGAGTTTAATCTTTTTGGTAGGCTTCTAGCCGGAACGGGCATCTTGCCCGTTCCACAATACTTTATTTTTTTGTGGCACAGGCAAGATGCCTGTGCTCAAACAGCTTATTCAGAATGGTGCAAAATTTCAGATTAAACTTTCTCTTTTGCAGGCGGAACTAAACCTGTTTTATTCAAACCCGCATCAATCTGCCTGAGCAATTTAAAATCGTCTTCGGGTAAAGAATTAACAGGCGAGTGTTTTTCCAGAAACGAGAATGCTTGCCGAAATTCACGCGGCCGGGAGTCGATCGCACTATCGAAGTGACAAGGTACAATTTTTTCAAAGTCCCAACTCGCCACTCGATCCACCCAATCGAGAGTTTCCCTCGGGGCGCGGTTGAGAATCAATGTCTGCAAAATCGGCGCCACAAACAACCGCCCTCCTCCCCGCAAAGCCTCAAACGATCGCTCCCAATGTGTTTTCCACTTGAACGGATACAACCCGAAATAAGCTTTTCTAGAGCGTTCTGGCGCTTGGCGCGCGCTGGCAAATATCTGCGACCACGGCGGCACTTCCAGCACGCTAGGCGTAAAATACATGGCAAATAAGGCGATTCTCTGCCACCCTTTGCGCCGATTTTCGTGGGTGTCTGCCACCGTGTCCAAGGCGCTGTCTTTGGCGTGAAATAGCAGCGGGTACGAGTCGAGTTGGACGATCGCGGGCGGATTTTCGGGAATCGAAACTATGGAATCTGTTAACATCAGCGTGCGCGATCGCCTGTGAAATAACGCAACTTCAGCAAATCTGCCCAAACCGAGATCCAGCGGGCCGAGAATTGCCCAGTCAAATTGATCGGCTAACGGCGTGTTGCTGCTGTCAAATGGCAGTACAGAAGTGCGTTTCGCCGGCAAACCCAGCCAACTCAGCGGCAAATTCACAGGGAAACTCCACTGCTGCGGGGCGACCAACACCTGCGCTTGGGGAAAACTCCTCGCAAAGGGGCCGACAAAAACTTTGTGCTCGATGCCCGAAACCGTTGTCAGCAGGATGTACTTCACCTCGCCGTGCTCTGCTACTAACTCTTTTACCAAGCGGATGCACTCAGGAGTCGGTGCAACGGGGGCGTAGACGAGAAGGCCTTCGGGTTCTAGTTTAATTACTGTCATCCGAATCGGGACGACTACGTAGAAAATGCCTTGTAGCTGGTCAAAAGTCCAGATTGTATCCTTAACTATTTCCTTGCGGATGGTGCGCCGCTTGCTGTAGGGATAGAGGGGGACGACTGGCCAAAAGGCCCAAGAATAGTCCCGAGAATCAATCTGTGCTGATGTTGGTATGCCTTCGCCCTCTGCCACTGCGCGACTCCTTGCCGATGTTTTTGTACGTGCGTGCGATCGAACTATTGTTAGTTATAGATTAACTTATCGTCTCGATCAATCGGCTGTTGAAACCGCTGTCGAGAGTCAAACGAAGTCTGCCTCTGCGGACTAAGAGATCGAGAATGAATTTTTAGCTGACTTGTCCTGATACAATGATAAGCTCGCAAAAATTTCTCAACTTAGTAGATATGACTCAAAACTACCGCATCACTCTTTTACCAGGAGACGGCATCGGTCCTGAAATTATCGCTGTGGCGGTAGATGTCCTGAAACTTGTCGGTCAACAATTGGACATCGGCTTTGAATTTCAAGAAGCTTTAATGGGCGGCGCTGCTATTGACGCAACAGGCAATCCGCTACCCGAAGAAACACTGGAAAAATGCCGCAACTGCGATGCAGTATTGTTAGCAGCAATTGGCGGTTACAAGTGGGATAATTTGCCCCGCGAACAGCGCCCGGAAACGGGATTATTAGGACTGCGCGCCGGATTGGGATTGTTTGCAAATTTGCGTCCGGCGACTATTTTACCGCAGTTGGTTGATGCTTCTAGTTTGAAACGGGAAGTTGTCGAAGGCGTGGATATTATGGTTATCCGCGAACTCACAGGCGGCATTTATTTTGGCAAACCGAAAGGTATTTTTGAGACGGAAACAGGCGAAAAACGCGGTGTCAATACGATGGCTTACACCGAGTCGGAAATTGACAGAATCGGGCGAGTGGCTTTTGAGACGGCCAGGAAGCGCGGGAAAAGGCTGTGTTCCGTTGATAAAGCGAATGTTTTGGATGTTTCGCAACTGTGGCGCGATCGTATTATTGCCCTTTCTTCAGAATACCCTGATGTCGAACTTTCTCACCTCTACGTTGACAACGCAGCCATGCAGTTAATTCGCTGGCCGAAACAGTTCGATACAATTGTCACCGGCAATTTATTCGGCGACATTCTTTCCGATGCCGCGGCGATGCTAACTGGTAGCATTGGGATGCTGCCTTCTGCTAGTTTGGGAGCAAGCGGGCCGGGAGTTTTTGAACCCGTGCACGGTTCCGCACCAGACATCGCCGGACAAGATAAAGCAAATCCCATCGCCCAAGTTTTAAGCGCGGCAATGATGCTGCGCTACGCCTTAAATCAGCCGGAAGCTGCTAATAAAATCGAGCAAGCAGTTGTCGAAGTTTTGGATCGGGGTTATCGCACTGGTGATATCATGTCGGAAGGCATGAAACTCGTCGGCTGTCGGGCAATGGGCGATGCTTTAATTGAAGTTTTGCAAGGTTGATCTATTTACCTTTACTCGTTCCCAGGCTCTGCCTGGTAACGCATTTGAGGAGGCTCTGCCTCCACTAAAACAAGGCAAACGAGACAGAATTTTGGAAACCGAGCCTCCGGATATTAATTACCAGGCAGAGCCTGGTAACTAGAAAACGAGACAATTAATTTACTCGTTACCAGGCTCTGCCTGGTAACGCCTTTCAGGAGGCTCTGCCTCCATTAAAACAAGCCAAATGTACATTAAGGTTTACAGCTTGGTGGGGGCGGGTTTATGAGATTATTAATTTTTGGCGTAGATGGTTGGTAAAACCCGCCCCTACAGGAATTGGGGTTTAATGTTCCGGTTTCAAAAGATTGAATTGCTCGGTATCAATTCGATTTGCTTGATACAAAATCTCAGCAATTTCCGAAAGCGCTAACACAGAATGTGCGCGATAACCATTAGCCTGCAATTTATCTTTAACTCCCTGTTCGTGGTCGATCAATACTACAATATCTTCCACATTCAACCCCGCTGATTTTAACTTGCCCGCGCCTTCCATCACGCTTTTGCCACTAATCAAAATATCATCGACTACGACAATCGTTTCTCCTGCCTGAAAATGCCCCTCAATTAACTTGCCCGCCCCGTAAGTTTTCACCTCCTTGCGCGGGAAAATCATCGGGCGTTCCATCCGCAATGCTAAACCGGTTGCTGTGGGTAAAGAACCGTAGGGAATTCCGGCAATGCGATCGAATTTTAAATCCTTGAGAATGTCTGCATAAGCGCTGACAATTTGGTGGAAAATCTGCGGAATAGAAATTATTTTCCGCAAGTCGATGTAATATGGAAATACGGCGCCCGATGCTTGTACGTGGTCGCCAAAAACTACGCAGCCGATGTCATAAAGTTGCAAGATTAAATCGCGGTGAGGTTCCTGTTGCAAAAAGCAAACATCCGGCAGCCACAATTCGCAAGTGGGACTACCTTCGATCGCCTTTAGCCTCTGTTGATTAATATTATCCCGCAATTTCTCAATTTCTCGGCGCGGCTCTTTCTCCGCTAATAAACTCGGGGGGACTGGCAGCAATAAACCTTCACCATTCTTGCTTAAACCGGCCGCCAGCAGTTGTGCGAGGTCGTTTCCTTCTGCGATGCCATTTTCTTCGGCAATGTCTCCTTCGACTAAAATTAGGCGTTCAGGAGCAGCTTGGCGGATGCGCGCTAACATATCCGGCATTAGTCCTACTTCTAAACCGAGTTTTTCGGGAGTTCCCCAAGTTTGAGAGAGTCGGACTAATTGCAAGTACAAAGGATTTTCTGGCGTCGGGTATTCTTGCACAGCCTCGGCTGAGGGGTTGGCGGTGGCACAGAGTACAAAAACAGTTTTTCCGGCGTATAACAAAAAAGGCGCTACTTGGTCGAATCCGGCATAGGGACTTAAGGTAATAGCGTCAACTCGCCAGTCTTGAAATACAATTTTGGCAAACACTGTGCTGGTATTTAAATCGCAGTGTTTGGCATCTAAAATTACTGGCAGGTGAGGGGGAATAATTGTTAAAATTTCTTGCAGCAATGCCCAACCGGGAATACCGAGAGATTGGTAAAAACCGAGGGTGATTTTGCAAGCACAAATTAAATCTGCTGTTTGGTCGATCGCACTTTTTAGCTTTGCCAACAAATCAGTTACAAAACTTTGAGTTTCCTCCCCAGTCATAGAAACCAGCGCGGGCAAGGTTTCCGGGTCTGGATCGAGGGCTAAATACAGCAAACTTTGATTGGTTTCAACAGCCGCTAACAGTTTATCGAAAAAGTCTGTTCGATCGCTCATAGTGTGTTAGGGAGGTAAGGGGAAATTAAAAAATTGCAGCTCAAAGTGGGAGGGGTGTTGTGCCGGAAGAAACCGATCCCCGTTGAAATTGAAATTAAGAATCTTTTAAGATTGTAGAATGTAAAGAGCAGGAAATCTGTAACTTTGCCAGCAGTTTCATGGGGAATGATTTTCGGGTTGGCTACACCGGTGATTGCAGCTAACTCCAAGCAAGTCAATTAGTTGTGGTAAACTAACCAGTGTCCGGGCGGCGATTTGATCGGCATTCCCTGCCGCACGCGAGTTTAGCAAATGCCCATTTGCAAGGGGCAGATTTGAGAGAAGTAAATTTTAGGGAAGCTAATTTATCGGGGGCAAATTTGAGCGGGGCTTCTTAGCGGCAAGCTAATTTACAAGGCGCTAATTTGACTAAAGTTATTTTAACCAGAGCCCGTTTAACGGGTCTAATCTAAAAAATACTACCGTTGCAGGTGTTATTTCGGTTGACGGTAGTATTAAATATAGAAATACTAAATGAGCCGTAAATTTTTTACCCCACCCCAACCCTCCCCTTACCAAGGGGAGGGAGTAAGAAATTCACAAATGATTTAGGATTGCTATAGAAGCAGAAGCTAAAGCAATGCCCGCCTTATATTATGGATAGTAATAAATGAGCGCTACGATCGACTTTAGGATTTGGGACGAGTTGCTGCAACGCTACGTTGACGATTTCGGCCGCGTCAATTATCGGGGCTGGAAAGCTGAGGGGGCGGATGTTTTGAGGGGGTGGCTGGAAAGTTTGGCCGATTTGGATTTGGCGGATTTTACTGATGCGGATGCGCGGCTGGCGTTGTGGCTGAATGCGTACAATGCGATCGCAATTTCTCAAGTTCTGGAAGTATATCCGATCGCGTCGATCCGTCCCAAAGTTTTGGGAATTCCCAACTGGCTGAGTTTTTTGGATTTTTTCACTCGTTCAAATGTGATTATTGGCGGCAAAAAGTACAGTCTCAATCAAATCGAACACGCAATTTTGCGGCCGGAATTTGCGGAACCGCGCATCCATTTTGCATTAGTTTGCGCTTCTGTCGGGTGCCCGCTGCTGCGTCGCGGGGCTTATTTCCCGGAGTCGGTACGGACTCAACTAGAAGCGGATGCCAGCCGTTTTATTCACAATCCTGATAAGGTGCGATATGATGCCCAGAAAAAGACGCTTTATTTGAGCAAGATTTTTAAGTGGTACGGCGAGGATTTTGTAAAGGCGGCGGGTTCGGTGGCTGAGTATGTGGGCGGTTATTTGGGGCCGGAGGCGGCTGTGAGTGATGGATGGGCGATGGTTTTTTTGCCTTACGACTGGAATTTGAATCGGGTTGATGGATAAAATTTGCGCCTATGGGTAGGTGTTTTTTTGAGAGGGTAATTTTTTTCGGCTGTCGTTACCCCTTCAAATTGCCAGATTCAACAGGGCGATCGGATGACTCCGAGGCAACGCGGCGATCGGACGGCTGGCACTGGTGAGGGTTAAGAATGCGGTGATTTAGGGCGGTGTGTGGGGTTTTGGGGTGATTGGATGGCTGGCACTGGCTGGCACTGCCTAAATCGCACCCTAACCACGGTCGGAGCGGTGGCGGTCTAGCTTTTTTGCTTCACACACTCACCCCAAAACCCACAGCTTTTTTAAAAACAGGGATGCGCTCGCACACTTGGCACACAGAGAGCGGTCAGAGCGCGGTGAGAGTGCGGTGATTGCGGTACAGACACAGAAAACCCGCCACCGTTGGAGCGTAGTGGGTTTTATAGGTTTAAATAAAGGGTTTACGTCAAGATATGTTAAATTAATTATCATAATCAAATGAATAATACAGAAAAATAAAGTATATGACGCTAGAAAAAGCAATAGGACGAATTGATCGAGCTACCAAAGGTAGATCGATGGAACTGAATTTGTCCAATCTAGATTTAAATGAAGTGCCATCACAAATTATCAGGTGTAAGAATTTGAGACACCTTAATCTCTCTGGCAATCGCCTTACTGATATTCCAGAGGAGCTTAAGTATCTCCCAAATTTGACATCACTTAGCCTCGGTGGGAATCAGCTTACTTATGTTCCTACAGTTCTCAGCTTTCTATCGAATTTGACATCGCTGTACCTCGGTGGGAATCAGCTTACTTATGTTCCAGTGACACTAAGATTAATGTCGAATTTGACAGATCTTTACTTGTCGAATAATAAGATTACCGAAATCCCAGACGATTTTCTCGAGCAAATGCCTAATCTAACAGGGCTTTGTTTGGATCGCAATCAGATTACCTATATCTCTGAGACGTTCGGGCAACTGTCGAAGCTGGAAAGCCTTTTCCTTGAAGACAATCAAATTACCTTTATTCCAGAGGTACTCGGACAATTGTCTAACCTAAAACAGCTTTCACTTGCCAGAAATCAAATTACTCTCATCTCCGATGTACTGGGACAATTGTCGAATCTGGTAACACTTAACCTTAGCGCCAATCAGATTACCTCTATTCCAGAGATGTTTGGGCAATTATTGAACTTGGAAGACCTTTCGCTTGAGGACAATCAGATTACCTTCATCCCAGAAGCACTTGGGCAACTGTCGAATTTGACATCGCTTAACCTAGAACGTAATCACATTACTTTTATTCCCGAAGCGCTCGGACAATTGTCGAATTTGAAATGGTTTAACCTCTGTGATAATCGGATTACCTCCATTCCCGAAACGCTTGGGCATTTGTCAAAATTGGAATGGTTTCAATTTGCCGGCAATCAAATTACTTCTATTCCCGAAGCGCTCCGACAATTGTTGAACGTGAAAGAACTAGGTATGGATTAATTTGTAACGAGTAATTTTAGATTTAGAACTTAGGTTTTAAGCATATCTGGATGCTTGCAGTATATAACTTCCAGACTTTAGGCGGGGAAAATTGAGTTTCCCCGCCTAGATTTATTTAGCAAAGTAAGGTTGATGATATTCTCACGTCACTATCTAAAAATGGTGTGACTGTTAGCGAAACTTACAGGTTGCAATCAACCTAAATCCCTATCAGGGATTGAAACATGGCCTCAATCAGGTTGAGGGTGGAGATTTTCACTAATCGGTAGGTGGTTAGATGAATGCTAACCAATTAGCTATTGATCCGCCCTTAAACCTCTCCACTCAAAATCTGTTGAACCGTCAAACTTAGCTGTGGAAACATCGGAGATACGATCGCCTCTCCATCCCGAAATACCCCAACCTCAACATATTGCCCATTCTCAAGCCGCAAAACCGTCACAACTTGTTCAATTGGAGCGATAACCCAATACTCTGCAATGCCCCGCGCTGCGTACTGAGCTCGTTTGCGATCGTAATCCCGATCCCTGCCCAGTCTACCCCGACTGACTACCTCCACAACAAACCGAGGAGGCAACATATCGAAAGTGATAGTTAGCCTGTTTGCTGTCAGCGGAATGTGTTCAGGTTCCAGAATTATCAAATCCGGGTAGCGGTTGGCGGCATCTCCCGATCGCAAAACGGCAACTTGAACCTCGCAATTATGCGTTTTAATCAGTCTAAGTGGCACTAGCCCGCTGCTAGCCAGATAGAAAAATAGATAGTTAGCAATGAAATTATTAGGTTCAGATTCTGGCGGCAAAGCGATTAATTCCCCATCAATTAACTCATAGCGTTGATCCGTATCATTTGAGTAATTAAGGTACTCGTCAAAAGTTAATTTTTTAGATTCAGCTTGTACCATAAAATTACCTTCCTTAATTTATTCGTCCCTTGCTGCTGGGAGTTTGTTTATATAGAAACGGTTTCAACCGCCGAAGGATCTCAATCAAATCTGCTGTGCAAGTTAGACAGGTGTCCCAGCCTCCATCGACAATCAACCCACAAGTGACATATTAAAAACTATCACAGTTCAAATCCAATACGGTTCAGTTAAAACTGTTTATTCCTCGGAGATCCCCCTAAATCCCCCTTAAGAAGGGGGACTTTGAGTAAGTTCTTGTCCCCCCCTTCTTAAGGGGGGCTAGGGGGGATCGGGCTTAACTGAACCGTATTGAGTTCAAATCCTCTGGAATACAAACAATGATTTCAGATAAATTTCGGCGCGAGTTGCGAGAACAAGCCAAACTCTGGCAAGCAGAAGGACTCATCGATACTTCATTCTACCAACAACTTTCGGAACGCTACCAATTCAAAACACTCGAAACCGCCTCCCGCAACCGTTTCCTCAGCATTCTGATGAGTCTCGGCGGCATTCTCCTCGGTATAGGAGTCATCACCTTTGTAGCGGCAAACTGGCAAGTTTGGTCGCGAGAAGTGAGAGTTGCGCTGCTGCTAAGTCTTTTCGTTGCAGTCAATGCAGCGGGTTTCTATCTGTGGCGCATTCCCCCATCCCGAAGCCAAAACTCCAATCTCAATATGCCCATAACAATAGGGCGAAACAAACTCCTAGGTGAAGGATTGTTGCTGTTAGGAGCTCTGATTTTAGGAGCAAATATGGCTTTGATGGCACAAATGTTTCACATTGGCGGTTCTTCCTACGGACTTTACCTCACTTGGGGAATCGGCGTGCTCGGAATGGCTTACAGTTTGCGGTTGACATCCTTGGGCGTTTTGTCCGCACTTTTAGTCGGTTTAGGCTATTGGCTGGCCGTGTTAGATTGGTCTTCCAAAGTCGAGTTTTCTTGGCTGGAAGTTTTGGTGCGGCAAATGCCGATCGCAGCGAGTATAATGTTTGTGCCGCTGGCTTATTGGTGTCGATCGCGTGCTATTTTTGCCATAAGTGCGATCGCGATAATTTTCTCCCTACAAGTTTCTATCGTCCAAGGGTTAAATCCCACCTGGGGTGCAGCAATTTTTTGCGCCCTACCGCCCGCTTTGCTGTGGGGATACGACGATGCAATCTGGCCGAAGGTAAACAGCAGGCTGTTTCAACCTACCGCCCGCAGTTTAGCACTGCTGTTTCTCGCCGCTTTGTTTTATGTTCTTTCTTTCCACTGGTTGTGGCAAAATTCGCCGAATCCTGCCTCAACTGATCCCGATTGGGTTTTGCTGGCAAATGTGGCTGTTTTGGGCGGTTTCACGGTGTTTGAGTGGCTGCGCTTGGGACGTTTGGAACTGCGGCGACCAAAACAAAAAGCAGTGGATTTGACTACAAGTGCGATCGGCATTTTCATCCTCGCCAGCGCCTTAATACCGCTTTTTCACCTCAATTTTACTCCCATTCCTCAATTAGCGACCTTTCTGTTCAATGTTTTATCGTTTCTGCTCGCTGTCGGCTTAATCCGAGAAGGTTTAGCATTAGGAAACCGCAAAACTTTTTGGGGAGGCATGGTATTAATCACCCTGCAAATTATCAGCCGAGTATTTGAATATAACACAGGATTGTTGCTCAAATCTTTTGTATTTGTTTTGTGCGGAATTGGTGTAATTGCTGCTGGTTTGTGGTTCGAGCGCCACTTCGCAACAATCCCGGATGAATAGAAATTATTCATCTCTCTCTCCTCTAACTCAGCGCCCTCTGCGGTCTCTGCGGTTTAATCATTCGGAAACAACCCTAAACAATATAGCCCATACCTAATATGAACACAAACAAAATTGACTTATTAGTTGAAAATCCAGATACAACAAATGTGTTTCAGCTTCCCCCGGAAGCAAAACGCCTTCCCGCGTGGCGGCTGTGGGTTCCTTTACTCTTGCAAATCGGACTAATTGCCGCCGTACCCGCTCCCGCAGTTTACACTTTTATGGCTGGCAAAACAGTTGTCCTGCAAACAGCACCAGTAGATCCTTACGACTTTTTGCGCGGATATTACCAAGTTTTGAGCTATGATATTTCCGATCGCACAAATCTGCAAAAACTCCCCGGCTGGAAAGATTTACCTGCCGACAAAACACCTTGTCCGCCCGGGGTTGCTTGTCCACAAAATACACAGAATGTCAAGCCGCAAACCAGTTTTTATGTAATATTAGAAGCGCCAAAAACCGCGACAAATCCCGGCCGCCCCCAAGCTTGGAAACCCCTCCGCGTCAGTCTAGAAAATCCCACCAATTTGCCAGCAAATCAAATCGCAATTAAGGGCAAATATAACGGTTGGCAGATGGAATACGGCTTAGAAACTTATTATATGCCAGAGGATGAAAGGGAAAAAGTCAATCAGGAGATTAGCGAAGCTCAAAGGAACCAGCGACAATCTTTTTTGGTAGAAGTAAAGGTTGACAAAACAGGCCATGCTGTGCCTGTGAGTTTGTGGGTGCGCGATCGCAATTATCGATTTTAGCCAAAAAGGGCAAAAGGTCGATCGGTCTTTTGCCCTTGTTTTGAGTATTTTTGCTTAGATAGAGGCGGAGGTTGGGCGATTCCCTACCCTTCACCGAACGCACGCGCGTTGGGGATAGCTTCGCTCGCGCAGACATTTCAATTGCCGACAACCCAGGAGAATCTATTAAGATATATAAGACTTGTGCAAATCTTGCCAATTCAAGGGCGCAAGTCATGACTCTACTGGAGCTTCTCATGTTAGCCGAGCTAATCTCAGCCAGACGCATACTCAAGACCAAACTCCTCGACTTCTTAGGACTTCCCGACAATTGCCAAGACAAAACCGATCACCTCGTCAACCAAATTGTATCCCTGCTGGAAGCAAATCCAGCCGAACAAGAAAGATTTTGGGAGACATTCAAAAGTGAATTAGCTGTCGATCCTGCTGAATTAGAAGCAATGCTCAAGTGTTCGCCAGCAGAACGCCAGCAGTGGATTGAACAAGACAAACTCCCTGTTCTAGAATACCGCTCTTTCCGCAAATCAGGAATCCATTTAGAATATCCCGTTCACGACAGAAGATTCATCTTAAGTCTAACGCCAACCGATATTAATAATTGGCGCAAAGAACCCAAAGGGCTGATTAAAAATAATCGCCAAATACCCCCCCCAATCAATACAGAAAAACCTGAAGAAAACGAAGAATCGCGAGTAGCTTTTAGTTCCGAGTGGGAAAAAATCATTGCCGACTGGAAAGAACAAGGTTCGGCGGAAATTTCAGCAACCTTCCAGCTAGCTTACTGGACAGTGTGGGCGTCGCGGTGGGCAAAAGAAAATCAGCTCAACAGCTTTAAAGCAATTAATAAATATAAGGAAATCTACGAAACTCACCAGCAGGAATGGTACCAGCGAAAAAATCAAGCAGTCAAGTTACTGATTGAAATGCCTTACGCCATGCTTTACTTCTACCGTCCGGCGGATTCTGACAAATTATATCTCGAACTGTGCGACGACCACCAGGAAATGATGAAAGATGGCTACTATTGGGACAAGTGGGACTTTTTCTATCAGAACCGCAAAGTTGTAAATAAGTGTCGCGAATGTGTGTACTCCGAAACCAAAGATTATTACTCGCTTTACTACCTGGAAATCAAGAGCGACAAGTTTCCCGATTTTAGTTTTTCTTTCCACACGCCGTACACAATCGGCAGAAAATTTTTGCCACATCCAGAAACGTTGCCTTATGTAGACCACGTAGAACAAGACGGCATTTTTCGCTTTGGCCGTCCGCTGCTGGAACAAGAGAAAGCTCTTCACACAGAAAAGGATGTATTGCTCAAGTTTGAGGCGGCTTTGGCAGAAGCGAAAAAGTTTGTTTAGTTATGAGTCATGAGTCATTAGTAGACTTATTGCAATTTTTTTTATTGATAGGGAAACCGCAGATAAACGCAGGTAAACGCAGATGCTTTTCCAGATAGTTGGCGACTTTTGCCATTCAAGTCTACTAATGACTTTTGATATCGTTTCCGGCTGCATCGGAATAATAAATTCGAGGGCAATTAATGAATAATTTTTACAAGTCGTTACCTATCTCGGCGCAATTTTCAGTTGTTCGATTCACAGTCAACAGTCAGCAGTCAACAGTCAACAGTCAACAGTCAACATCATTCCGGTGCAACCGGAATTTATATGACTAATGACTTTTGAACTTGGATTACTGGAATGCTGCCGCCAGCATAAAATTTGGGTTGTTGAGTTACTTCGGAATTGTACGATCGCAATCCCACTTCTGCCAACCCACTCCCCAAGTCAGTTTCGCTCGACTTCCAAGCAGTTTCAGTCTCAAACAACCACAAAAATACAGCCAATCCGGGCAAAAATACCGGATTGGTAGGCGAGTGAAAATCTACCAAAATGAATAGACCACCTGGCTCGATCGCGCGGTAAACTTCTTGAAAGATTTGTCGCAATTGCGCCCGTTCCATTTCGTGCATCGCAACGCTGCTGTACACTTCTGTCAAACTGACAATCCGCCAAAGGCATCGACTCAGCAAAAGCTTCTACATAATTGGCTGATGGTACATTTTTCGTTGCCTATTGCAGAGATAATGGCGAAGCGTCAAGTCCTGTGACATCCTGGAAATATTGCACCAGAAATTGCCTAGTTTGATCGCTACCGCAGCAACGGTGTAAAACTTTAGTTTCCGCGCTGACGGTCAAATTTTCCCAGGCTAGTTGACTCAAACGAGCATTGCCGCCTACGCTCAAAGCAGCCAGACGCGCGATCGCATCGTACAGTCACTGATACCGATAACTTAAATCTCTAAAAATTGTTCCCACAGTCAAAATTATGTATACCTTGCTATCGACTTAAGATATTATTAAGTTATATGATAAAGATAAGTAACAGAACTGAGATATTGGGAGAGCTGTAACCGCTATGGGTCGTGTGGGAGTATTGCTATTAAACTTGGGCGGGCCAGATCAAATCGAGGATGTCCGTCCTTTCCTGTTCAACTTGTTTGCTGACCCGGAAATCATTCGCATCCCGTTTCCGTGGATGCAAAAACCGCTCGCCTGGTTGATTTCGACCCTGCGCTTTCAAAAATCCCAGGAAAACTACCGCCAAATCGGGGGCGGCTCTCCTTTGCGGCGGATTACCGAAGAACAAGCCGCTTCGCTGCAAGAACGATTGCAGTCCAAGGGACAAGATGCTCGAGTATACGTGGGGATGCGCTACTGGCATCCTTTTACCGAAGAGGCAATCGCCAAAATTAAGCGCGATCGCATCGAACATTTGACAATCTTGCCGCTGTATCCTCAATTTTCCATCAGCACCAGCGGTTCTAGCTTCCGGCAGCTAGAAGAAATGTGGGGCAAAGATCCTGCCCTCAAGGATATCGAATATACCGCGATTCCTTCTTGGTATAAGCGGCCAGGCTACATTCAGGCAATGTCGGAACTGATAGCCCAAGAACTAGACCACAATCCGAATCCCGATCGAGTGCACATCTTTTTCAGCGCCCACGGCGTCCCCCTCAGCTACGTAGAAGAGGCTGGAGACCCCTATCAGCGCGAGATTGAAGATTGCACTCGTTTGATTATGGAACATTTGAACCGATCGAACGAACACACTCTAGCTTATCAAAGTCGGGTTGGCCCGGTGGAATGGCTCAAGCCTTACACCGAAGACGCGATTACCGAATTGGCAGAAAATGGAGTCCAAGATTTGTTGGTAGTTCCGATTAGTTTTGTTTCCGAACACATCGAGACTCTGCAAGAAATTGACATGGAGTATCGAGAATTAGCAGAAGAATCGGGGATTAAAAATTTCTACCGAGTGCCCGCCCTGAATACTCATCCGGTGTTTATTGAAGCTTTGGCCGATTTAGTCATCGAGTCGATCGAATCTCCCAGCGTTAAATTCTCGGATGTTATACGCCCTTCCAAGACAGTGAAAATGTACCCTCAAGAGCAGTGGGAGTGGGGTTTGACCACGGGGGCGGAAGTCTGGAACGGTCGTGTGGCGATGATTGGTTTTGTGGCACTATTGCTGGAGTTAATTACGGGTCAAGGCCCGCTACACTCGATCGGATTGCTTTAAATTGACAGTTGACAGTTGACAGTTGACTGTTGACTGTTGACTGTGGTTACAAATGACTAATGATATAAAATCCGTTGGTATCGGAATTATTCATCTGTCTCTTCTCTTCCTTAGCGCCCTCTGCGGTCTCTGCGGTTAAATCATTCCGAAACAACCGCAAACAATATGACTAATAACCCATAACTAATTACCAGTAACTAATCAGGATCGCGCTTGCGGTGGCGGGGATTTCCCCTCTCGCCTGGTATTCCCTGACTTCTGTACCAGCGATACCACTCTTTAGAACTGCGAATTGCCAGCCACAGGAGCATCATCGCAACTAACCCTCCCTGCCGTGGTGCGTCAAAGGCAAACAAAACCAAGGAAATGGACAGAACATCTTGGAGGAAAATCACCCAAATCGGCAAACCCCGCAGCCGATAAAACCATCCTGCTTGTACCAGTTGCAGCACTAAAGCCAACAAACCTCCGACAATACCAATTATCCACAGCATCCAAGGGTGAGCAATAATTTCATCGATCGAACTTACCTGAGCGATCGCAATTCCCATAATTGCTCCTACAACGGGGCTGAAAATAATTTGCACAATTTGCAGTACCCGCTGTCCCACAAAAGTTTTAGAAGCAAATAACTCTAACAGCGACCAACTCACCAAGATGGTGATAGCCACCTGGGGGGGAACCCCCGACAATAAAGGTATTTCCGACCAAAGTTTGTCAATCCGCAACAAACCAATTAACAGCAGGGGCAGGGCAATTCTCATACCCCCTGCCGCAGACGCTGAGAGTGCGGCTAGGAGTCCAACCATAATAATAATTCAGTTTCTAACGTCAGCTAAAGCCTCGATGTATTTCAGAATTTAATTCCCCTGATGGCTGGCTGTGATTTGAGCGAGCGAACTCAAATTGCGGCTTGAGGTTAAATATCACCTTCTATTGTAAGTGTATCTGCTTAATCGCTGCTTGGCACGGCGAGATTGTCGATCGACACAAGGCAGTTTGTGGACAGTTGACCGTTGACAGTTGACAGAATTCAACCTGGATTGTGATTTAATTAAAATGTATAGGAAAACCAGTAGCTCAGCCGAGATACTTAAAATTAAGATGTCAGCTATTCTTCCTTCTTCCCTCTTCCTTCAAAATCTGACGGACACTAAATAATTAATCCGTGTATCCGTGTCAAAATCCATGTCGTGCTTTCCTTCTTCCTTCCTATTATGTCTGATTCATTATTTGCCGATGCCAGTCGCCGATTAGAACGAGCCTTAAAATATGTGTCCCTTTCCGAGGATACTATTGAACGGCTGAAACACCCCAAATCCAGTTTAATTGTATCGATTCCCGTGCGGATGGACGACGGTTCCCTGCGAATTTTTCAAGGTTATCGCGTGCGCTACGACAATACCAGAGGCCCGTCTAAAGGAGGAGTGCGCTATCATCCAGGAGTATCCCTTGATGAAGTGCAATCCTTAGCATTTTGGATGACTTTTAAATGTGCAGTTTTGAACTTGCCTTTTGGAGGAGCCAAGGGCGGAATTACTCTCAATCCCAAGGAATTGTCTAAACTGGAATTGGAACGGTTGAGCCGAGGCTATGTCGATGCGATCGCAGATTTCATCGGCCCGGATGTCGATATTCCCGCGCCGGATGTGTACACCAACCCCATGATTATGGGTTGGATGATGGATCAATACAATATTATTAAGCGGCAGCTTTCTCCAGCGGTGGTGACTGGTAAACCAGTGACAATTGGTGGTAGTTTGGGCCGAGATACGGCTACAGCAATGGGTGCTTTTTTTGTAGTACAAACTCTTCTACCCAAATTCGATCTAAATCCTCAAGATACAACTGTAGCAGTACAAGGTTTTGGTAATGCGGGTGCAGAAATAGCAGAACTTCTGTGGGAAGCAGGTTACAAAGTTGTTGCTGTCAGCGATTCCCAAGGGGGAATTTATGCTAAACAAGGTCTGGATATCCCGAGTATTCGAGGCTTTAAAAACTCTAACAAAGGTATCAAAGCTCTTTACTGTGAAGGTTCTGTTTGCAATATTATCGAACACGAAATATTGACAAATGAGCAACTTTTAGCATTAGATGTAGACGTGCTGGTGCCAGCAGCTTTGGAAAATCAAATAACTGAAGCGAATGTTAATGATGTTAAGGCTAAGTTTATTTTTGAAGTAGCTAACGGGCCGATTGATTCTGCTGCTGATTTGGTTTTAGAAGCGAGGGGAATTCAAGTAATCCCTGATATTTTAGTCAATGCCGGAGGTGTAACGGTTAGTTATTTTGAGTGGGTGCAAAATCGCAGCGGGCTTTATTGGACGCTGGAAGAAGTCAACCAGCGGTTGAAGCATAAAATGGTCGAAGAAACTGAGGCAATTTGGAAAAAATCTCAGGAATTGTCAGTTTCCATGAGAACTGCTGCTTACGTGTACGGGTTAAATCGACTAGGAGAAGCGATGAATGCGAAGGGAACGCGGGATTATTACATAAACGGTTGACAAGAGTGCGGTAAGATTGCCCGATCGCACAATCTTACCGCAGTTATTCGAGAAGAGCGCAGTCTAGGAACCGACTTGGCAAAACTTGGCTTTGAATTGGGGAATTTTAGGTTTGCACGCAGCAGTTTATTTTACCGCAACTTTGCTGTTGCAGAAGCGGAAAGATATTTTCAAATAAGTAGGTCATCCGGGTATTAGAGCCCCGACTTCTTGGCCGTGCATTTTTGTGCAACTCAAAAAAAAGAAATCCCCAAAGTCAGGGGATTTCTCATACTTAAGCCGATCGCTAAATCTATTTAGTCTCCGGCATCAAACACTTATCAGAATCGCAACCCGCCGGTCCCGAATCCATCATTTCACCCAAGTCATAGCGACTTAGTGCCGCGTGAAAAACATCAATTTCGCGGCGCGCTAAAGTCTCTTCCACCATCTTGGTGTAAGTTTCCTTATTTATCGGTTCAAAGGGCAAACGCGGGAAAGTTTCAAGAGCATCAAACCGAGCCAAAAGCGCTGCGGAAATGTAGCCTTCATCATCGCGAATCGCTTCATAAATCCGCTTACCAAAACTTTCAACTTCATTTTCGCGAAGTTCAATCGTGGCCGAAGTATTATGTCTGACATAGAACTTTTGCACCTGCATATAAAAGTCCATTTGTGCCGCCGCTGAGAATTTGTTAATGTCAATTTCATCAGCACCGGGTAAATCAGCCCAACTTACGGCAACGGGTATTTCTACCAGCCATTCCGTGCAGCGTTCATCGAAGGGATTGTTCAGCAAATTGCCGTTTTCATCTTTGTCAGATTGAGACGGAATCACGTTGTATCCGTAGTCGATGCAGGCGAGGGCTACGGGGTCGTTTTTGCCGAAAGTGATTCGGCGAATGAAACGCTGGGCTTTCGGCGGATGCCACCCAGGCGAAGCACCTGTCAGCAGAGATTTAGTACCCGATGGTTGAACGGTTGTGCAGCGATTTGGGCGTTTTAAGGAATGGCGATCGCAATAATCCCAAACTACCCGATTCACAATCTCGCGCCAACCAGTCAAATACTCTTCTTCCCGCTGTTTAAAAGCGATTCCTTGCGGAGTTTGCGGGCGGCCTTCCACCCACCAGCGCAGCCACTCAACGCCAAAAGCATGAACAAAGAAATCGAACAATCCCGTGAAAGATACGCCGACAATCGGGTCTAGTTCGCGGCTGTATTGATAGCGGGGTTCAATAAATTTGTGGTTGAGAAGTACCGCGACAGATAGAGCCGCAGCCCTGAAAGCTTCCTCCTGTTCTTTGAAGTTGTAAGGGTCAATTTGATTGAGGTGAACCTCTGCCAAATTACAGTGGAAATTAGAGCCGATGATTTCCATTTGTGTTACCCTAAAGGCTTTTTATCCTTTAGTTCTACAGATTCAATTTTCCCTGTAGATCGGCGTACTTTTTCATCTACTTTAGTTGTAAATGCCCCGCACTCTTGCCAGGATTATGTTCTTCAAAAAAGAAGGTTCACCCGGTACGCTCTACGGTGGTAAAGGATTTTTAATTCCCTTACTTACCTCGGAGTTAACATCTCAGTCTTCTCCGATTTTGCGAGGTTTTTAACGTGAGGCAAAATTACTTACCACACGGGTTTAAGCCCACGCGGACTAACCGATGCTCTAACTCGCCAGCAGTCATATTAGGATGGCGTTCCTGCAACCACTCTTTAGCTTTTCCTTCGTCGTAAGCTTTCAAAAACTCAAGTTTAAGACTTGGTGTTGAAAGTAAATCAACGTTAGATCTAGCTACAGCTTCGCCAGCCCATTGAATCGCACCTTCGCCGCTGTAATACTGTTTGCGGACAGCATCAATACATTCTTCTAGTGTAGGTTTGGTATGGAAAACTCGCGTATGGTTGGCCATCCGAAGGGCATCGCGTTCTGGATCTATTCTCCAGTTTCCGCTTTCATCTTGTTGCCACAGATTGTTTTTAGCATTTGCGGCCAGTTCGTCATCCGCAAAGAATTGCCTCATTCCGGCACTGTTATGCGTCAGATAACCATCGCAGTAGAAACAATGAGCTTCTTCAACTTCAATATCGTAGGTTTTGACATGATCGTAACTGCCTATTCCTTTGACTGTGACTGGAATATCTAATGAGATATCAGTCTCAACGATATAGCGTTCATAATTAGCATCAACGGTGCGGGAACCTTGGAACCCCATTTCTCGCATCTCGCTGTATGTGTAAGCTTCTCGCATTATCACACCGGGAACGGTAAAACCATACATTTTCAGCCCTTGACGCAGTTGTCCCTTAACAGAGTAAGGTGAAATCAAAGCGTTATAACGCTGTTTAAATGCTGGAATCGTGATGCTGTACTTAATTTGCCATCCTTGTTGCTGGGGATAATTGGTGATAATTCTGCCAGCAATACCCAAGCTGGATAAAACTGCACTTATTTGTCTCACAAATGACCGATATACTGAGGTCACTAGATGAGGTGGTCGGTTCTTAATAGAGCCGTCACTGTCCATTAATCCAGCTAGATAAGCTGCTCGGATATCTACTGAACCCTGCAAAATAAAACTAGGAATTGCTAAGGGAAGATTTGGCTGCTTGATGTAGCGATGGAAGTATTCAGCTAATCGTATAGATGAACAGATGGATTTAGCGGTATTTTCACCCTTGATGTTGCCATGAGTAGCAGTCAAGCCAAACAAAGCTAAACCAGCATTGATTTTAGCTTGAATTTTAGGTGTCAGTTCTGTATCTAAGGCGTTCATTGCCCATTCAACACGGCCATAGGGTTTACCGTATTTATTGCGACCAATAGCTACATAGCCATCACCGTGAGTAAACCCAATCAGCCAAGCAACTTCACTTGTCAGTTCAGGAATTACAAACGCCTTAGCTGTTCGGCTTTTTGAGGGCCGAGACATTGTAAAGTCAGCAGGCAAATGGGTAATTGTCCCAGGTAAAACTTGTGTGTTGTGCAGGAGGCGATCGCCCTCAGCTAAATTAGCAACTGATTTCCACACAATTGTGCCTCTAGCATCTGCCAGCACTGCTTGAGAGTGGTTTAAAGTTGCTCTAGGATAAGTGCCATTAGTTTCTATTTCGTAGACATCTTGAAATCCTTGGTCGAATTTATCAACCACTCGCCTGAATCCTAGAGGAGTCTGCACTAAGTCACCCACTTGCACGTCGCAAATGGGAACGAGTCCTTTAGAAGTATGAACTAGGGCATCTTCAGGCAAACAGCGGCGAATATTTCCAGCAACAATTGTCACCGCAGCTTCATCAATCAAAATGCAGCATTCAACTGAATTTAATTGCCGCCCTACAGCTTTATTCAAAATAGCGGCGCAGCGCTGATAAAGGTCGGGCAATTTCACCGGATTTGCTACTCCGCCAAAACCTTTTAAAGGTTCTCCCACCGGGCGAACGTCGCTCAAATCGATGAATACTTGAACTTCTCCTGCAAATCTTTCATCTGTGGATAACTCCAGCAAAGTTTGATAGGAGTTTACCCAACCTTGGCGAGAATCTCCGACATAAATAGTTGCAGTTTTTTCTGCTATTTTTACTTCTGTTTCTTCACGGCGCGACTGGGCGGGTGTAGAGCCGATTTCGCCTTGCATGGTTAGGGTTAGACGGTTGCGGATCGGCGGCAGTTGATTGATATATTGTGGTTCCAAGACGGCCCCAGTGCCGCAGCCCATCATTGCCAAATCCATCAACAAACCAAAGGAACGCCAGTCGAGAATATTTGTTGAGGAACAATTATATGCACCGGAAAAATTCTCTGGTTGCTCGATCCATTTGCTGCCACCTACCCACAGCCAGCGGCCTGAAGCGAGGGTTTTGAGCTGGTTTTGCATCCGGTGCAGCAGTTGTGTTTCTTCGGAGGTGAGGTTTCCCAGCTTTTGCAGCCCCTTGACTGTTCGATCGCACACTTCCTCCCAAGTCTCCCTTCCCGTCTCGGTACGGCGGCTGTAAGTCCTAAAAAATACTGGATTGGCTGCGGGTGCTGTTTCGGGGAAATCGGACAGGTTGCGTTTCTCGCGGGCACTCGATCGCTCTAATTCTCGAACCATAGGTTGTGTACTGACGTGTCGGAATATATCAACAGACTACGAATATACAACAGGATTCAGATTTAGGGTAAAAGGTTAATATATTTGACAATTTGCACTAGATATGGGGCATAGAAGTGTACAAGCTCGATCGGGCGAGATCCTCAAAACTTGACAAAAAAACCCGATTTCTTCCTGAAACCGGGTGAATAGCAAATCTTGTCAATTGTCAATCCTTTGTCAATAAAAACTCAATATTGGGTAACAGCGGGTCTTGAACAACCCCCACACCGTTAAATCCCCAACGTTCGAGTAGCTTTTTTACCTGAGAACCGGAAATCGATTCTACTCCGAATCGATCGGCAACATCAGCAGCGTGGGCGTTGAGATAGCTCAAAGCGTCATAGTCTTCGCGAAACATCAGCAGGTAACTCACTGCCGCATCTGGATTGGGATTCGCGGACAGATATTTGCCGTCACTGCGGGAACGTAGCAAGTAAAAAACTTGAGATAACATCTTATCTTGGTTGTCAAAATAATATGTTACCTCAAATTGGGAATTGGGAATTGCCCAAACGATTTTAGACTGACAATTTGAGATAGTAGAAAAGTTGAGTTTTTTTCAACTTTCTACCTAAAAAGTACATAATTGATGCCTAAAATCGCTGGGAATCTAGCAGTTAAATCAAAGTCAGTGCTAAGCCTTTAATCCCTCGCCCGTCACCAATTTGACCGACGATCGAAGCTTGACCGGTCGTCAAATTGATATTGTACAGGCTGGAAACTCCGCCAACCTCGATCGCAGCCAAAGCCGTCTCGTTACCGCCAAAACTCCTGACATCAAAGCCGAGAACGGTACCAGCATCAATTCCCAAAGATCCGATCGTATTCAACACCCCATTATTCGGCGGATCTTGCCGCACCAAAACGTCTAAATTGGTGTCAATTGCAAATAGCGTCGTCGAAGTTGCCCCCGCAAAGTTATTCACATACGCAGCCCCAACAGCCGCGCCGGGATTGCCAGAATTGCGATCGCCCGCAGCATAAGCCAAATTCCCGTCGAGTTGAATTCCCCCCGTCAGCGTGTCAAAATCCACAAGTGCCCCAGTATCAGGGTTGAGGCGGGCGTTTTGACCGGCTTGATTGACAAACCGAATTCGATCGACTGTCGGATTGAAATCAAAACCCGCAGCCCCCGGAGTTAGGGGAACAGCAAACTGCCCGCTACCGACTTGACTTGCAGCCCCAGTAACGGGATTAATCGCGTACAAGCGATTGCTAGAACCCACACCGTAAAGCACACCGTTAGCGGGGCGAAAATCAATTCCCAGCAAACTTTCTCCCGGCTGCAACCCCGTAACTGCCACGTCGCTGAGAATTGCCCGCGGTGCCGCCTCGTTAAAACCGACAATTGTTTCAGCGCCATTTCTGACAGTTAAAGCGTAAGCTGTAGGCAAAGGCAAAGCCAAACCGTTAATCTGTCTCCCGTCGGCAATTTGACCGACAAAGGAAGCTTGACCGCTACTTAAATTGATATTGTACAAGCCGGAAATGCCACCAACTTCCAGCGCCGCCACTGCTACCTCGCGGCCGCCAATACTCCTGACATCAAAGCCGAGAACGCTAGTTGCATCAACTCCCAAAGATCCGATCGTATTCAACACTCCATTATTCGGCGGATCTTGTCGCACCAAAACATCCAAATCGCTGTCAATTACAAACAGCGTTGTCGAAGTTCCTCCTGCAAAGTTATTCACATACGCAGCCCCAGCAGCAGCCGGAGAACTTCCAAAATTGCGATCGCCCTCCCGGTAAGCCAAATTCCCGTCGAGTTGAATTCCCCCCGCCAGCGTGTCAAAATCCACAAGTGCGCCGGTATCCGGGTTGAGGCGGGCGTTTTGATCGGCTTGATTGACAAACCGAATTCGATCGACTGTCGGATTGAAATCAAAACCCGCAGCCCCCGGAGTTAGGGGAACAGCAAACTCCCCGTTACCGACTGGACTTGCTTCCCCAGTCATGGGATTGACAGTATACAAGCGATTGCTAGAACCCACACCGTAAAGCAAACCGTTAGCCGGCCGATAATCAATTCCCAGCAAACTTTCTCCCGCTTGCAATCCAGTCACGGGAAAATCTGAGAGTACAGTTCCCGGATTGGAAAGACTAAAACCGACAATCCGATTAGCAGGAGTTAAAGCATAAGCCGTTGTCCGCGCAGCAGGCGGGGGGCTGGGAACAACGCTGCCAATATTATTAGTGAAACTTGCCTGGTTAATCGAACTTTGTCTCACCCCTCTGAGAGTAGCGAGAAATTCTCCAGTCACCCGGTCTTGAATAACAGTATCGTTTCCAGCTTCCTGAATATTCAAGTCGCTAAAACTAAGACCTCCCGCCAAACCGATTAAATCTGTACCGGCTGTAAAATCGGCGATCGCGTCAGCATTTGCGAAATTAGCACCGCCGCTGGTACGACTAGGATCTGCCTCAGCATAGCGCCTCAAAACAAATACGTCTGCCCCGTCTCCGCCTATGAGGATATCAGTCTCTCGATCGCCCGACAAAACATCATTCCCGGAGTTTCCCGATATAGAATCGCTGCCTTTTCCGCCCACTAAAAAATCGTTACCGTCTCCGCCGTTAATAGTGTCGTTCTCTAAATCTCCAAAAAGCGAATCTTGACCTAAATTGCCCTCAATTAAATCGCTTTGTTTTCCTCCATAAATGCTGTCATTACCCGAGTTTGCCGCAATGGTGTCATTCCCCATCAAACCAAAAATTAGGTCATTTTCTGGAGTTCCTGCTAGCAAGTCTGCTTGGGCGGTGCCTCTAATTTCTGCCATGCTCTAATCAGCCTCTAAATTTGATACTTCTGTTGCCTAACGGCGGTGGTATTCTCAGTCAAAATATCACAAAGTCGCACTTTTAGGATAGTTTTTCTTATTTTCGGCTGTAGGGGTGGGTTGCCATAAAAGTATTACACGCAGCTAAAATGATATATAAACCCGCCCCCCGATTCCAATAAACTCACTCCTAAGTACAGATCACTTAGCCGTATTTTATAGTTGGGTGTGTAGCCAAGGGCGATCGCAGCTCAACTGCAAACAGACAAGCTGAAATTTTTAGCGGTGCGAACCTATGAAATTGTTTACTGCGTTCATTAGTAATATACGCTGACTCTATAATTTTGGATCTGTACAGTCAGAATTTTTTTTCAACTTTAATCTTAAAGCCTGCGAAGGTGGGCTTTGTCTGTGTAGGGGCGACCACCATCGCTCAATATAAAGTGGATTATAAATGCAGAATTGACCTAATAAGTTAGTGGAACACTCGTTTTCTGACGACTTAAGCTTTCAGGCAGGGGTTTAAATCCCTGCCTGAATCGGAGTTTCATGTTTGATCCCTTCCGCTGCTTTTTCAAGCTTTCAGCAGTGCTTTAGAAGCTGATTGCCCTGCGAGTCTCAGTTGCGAGCGCAATTTGAAATTCAACAACACCAAGACACTCCACTGACTCAGTATGGGGAAGAGCAAAATCGTATTTCCTGACGGGGCTGCCAGAAACGGCGCAAACCCAATCCCAAATGTTGAAGACAACAACAAAAAAAGACACAAAAAACGAGCTTTTTCTAGGGTAAGGTAGAGCATAGATAAGATCACAGGTAGCAACAAGATAGCGCTGCCGACTGTCCCGACGGCCCAAATTTCCTGATTTCGGGTTTTTGTAAATAGGAATAGTTGGGTGATGGCTGCGTAAATTAGGATGAGATTCAGACAGCCAATTACACCACAAAACCCGTTGATATCAGGTTTTTCCAACAGCGCCCAAGGTGTTAAAATTATTACTGAGCTGAGGAAATTGATCGCGATCGCAACTACAGCCGGACTTTTATCGCTCCAAATTAAATCGAGTAGTGGGTAGCGTCGCCACAGCTTCTGATTGCTGGGAACGATTTGTTTCCGATACCTCGCCCAATCGTACAATGATTGTCTGTCAGATGTTAAAGCTGCAATTAAAGCTAAGAACATCACCAAATTCAAGATAAGTAAACAGATGAGATTACCGTTGTTTGGGGGATCTGATTGGAGTGCAAACCCTAAAAATATTACCTGACAGCAGATAACTAGCAAATAACTTTGCCGCTTGCTCAAAACTGTAGCACTGGGATTTGGAAAGCGGCGCTGCCATCCCTGCCACATCCAGTAGGTTCCTGTACCACAAACCAAGAGAGACAAAGCAATGCCACTCGCAATATTTGTACCCACTGGCGAGTAAAACCATTGCAACTTGTCTAAATTTTCAACTAAAGAATCGAAATCAGTTTTATCAACTAGAAAAAGCTGATATCTCAGGATAGCCAGGGGAGACAAAAAATGTACCACATCCCCAGCAGCTCGCGTGAGCGGGAGCCAAGAAATCCCAAACACAACAAAAGCCGTAGCGCTAGCCAACCAAGGTTGAAATCCTCCCAACCAACTGGTTGTCAATCCAAATAGCATCGCACTGCTGTAAAACAAAGCACAGCTAGCTGCAACCGCTGTGTAGAAACATAAAATTTCATTCAGAGGTATTTGAGCAGCTAATCCAGCGTACAGGTGCAGGGGTACGGCCAGAATTATTGCTAAATAAAGTAAAATTGGTACGCCAAGAATTTTGCCCAGAAAAATTGTTTTGGCAGACTGGGGACTGAGGCGAATAAAGTTGAGTGTCCCGCGGCGTTCCTCCTTGTCTAAGTCGCTGACCAGCATATAAGTCCCTGCTACTAATAAAGCTAACACGCTCAATATGCTCAGCCAAATGAATATCTCTAGCCACAACTCCCGCCAGTTAAGGACAAAGTTGCCGAAGGCATCTCGGACACACTTTCTCTTAGAGGAATCGGCAGTGTCTAAGCAAAATCTGTGATATATGGGATAAGTGTACTCGCCATTAGCAGGGGGAACGGGTATCTGGGCGCTGAAATACATGAACAGCAGCAGTTGACCGCTTAGGGAAAGGGCAGAGGCTAGCGCCATATTGCCAATCTTCAAGCGGCCTTTGATTTCTCGAAATAACTGGGGATTCCAGTTGCCTATTTTGTCTAGTAAGTGGAGTGTCATTGGTTATTCGTGATTAGTTATTGATTAACAGATTCAAGCTTTCAGTAGTGCCTTAGAAGCAGATTCCCCTGCGAGTTTGAGTTGCGATCGCAATTTGAGATTCAACAACACCAAGACAGTCCACTGACTGAGTATGGATAGCAAAATCGTATTTCCTGACGCGGCTGTCATAGACGGCCAAAACCCAATAAAAAATGTTGAAGACAACCACAAAAAAGGAGCTTTTTCTGGGGTTAGCAAGAGCATAGATAAGATCACAGGTGGCAACAAGATAGCGCTGCCGACTGTCCCGACGGCCCAAATTTCCTGATTTCGGGTTTTTGTAAATAGGAATAGTTGGGTGATGGCTGCGTAAATTAGGATGAGATTCAGACAGCCAATTACACCACAAAATCCGTTTATCTCAGGTTTTTCCAACAGCGCCCAAGGTGTTAAAATTATTACTGAGCTGAGGAAATTAATCGCGATCGCAACTCCAGCCGGACTTTTATCGCTCCAAATTAAATCGAGTAGTGGGTAGCGTCGCCACAGCTTCTGATTGCTGGGAACGATTTGTTTCCGATACCTCGCCCAATCGTACAATGATTGTCTGTCAGATGTTAAAGCTGCAATTAAAGCTAAGAACATCACCAAATTCCAGATAAGTAAACAGCCGAAATTATAGGCTCCGGGATCTGATTGAAGTGCAAACCCTAAAAATATTGTTTGACACCAGATAACTAGCAAATAACTTTGCCGCTTGCTCAAAACTGTAGCACTGGGATTTGGAAAGCGGCGCTGCCATCCCTGCCACATCCAGTACGTTCCTGTACCACAAACCAAGAAAGACAAAGCAAGGCCACTCGCAGTATTTGTACCCACTGGCGAGTAAAACCATTGCCACTGGTCTAAGTATTCAAAATTTACCGAATCGAAACCATGAATTTTATTAACACCAACTCCAAAAAAAAGCAGATATCTCAGCATAGCAATGGGAGACAAAAATGTTAGCAAATCCCAAGCACTGCGCGTCAAGTCGAGCGCACCAGAAATCCAAAACATCACAAAAACCGTAGCGCTAGCCAACCAAGGTTGAAATCCTCCCAACCAACTGGTTGTCAATCCAAATAGCATCGCACTGCTGTAAAATAAAGCACAGCTAGCTGCAACCGCTGTGTAGAAACATAAAATTTCATTCAGGGGTATTTGAGCAGCTAATCCAGCGTACAGGTGCAGGGGTACTGCCAGAATAGTTGCTAAATAAAGTAAAATTGGTACGCCAAGAATTTTGCCCAGAAAAATTGTTTTGGCAGACTGGGGACTGAGGCGAATAAAGTTGAGCGTCCCGCGGCGTTCCTCCTTGTCTAAGTCGCTGACCAGCATATAAGTCCCTGCTACTAATAAAGCTAACACGCTCAATATGCTCAGCCAAATGAATATCTCTAGCCACCACTCTCGCCAGTTAATGGCAAAGTTGCCCAAGGCATCTCTGACGCATTTTTGCTTAGAGGAATTGGGATCGTTGAAAGTGCAAAATGTGCGATAGATGGGGTAAGTGTACTCCCCATTAGGAGGAGGAACGGGTATCTGGCCGCTGAAATACATGAACAGCAGCAGTTGACCGCAGAGGGAAAGGGCAGATGCGATCGCCATATTGCCAATCTTCAAGCGGCCTTTGATTTCTCGAAATAACTGGGGATTCCAGTTGCCTATTTTGTCTAGTAAGTTGAGTGTCATTGGTTATTGGTTATGAGGAATGGGTGATGAGTTAGTTATAACTCACGGTTCATCTTGGTAACGGGGGAAAAAGCAAATTAGGATGCTTGCTGGTGTCCCATCTTGAGGAAGATGGTTTCTAAGTCTTCTTGAGTGCAGTGGAATTCGGTTAGGGGAATGTTGGCGGCGACGAGTTCGCGTAATAAATTTGCGGCATCTTCCGGGCTTCCTGAAAAATCAACGCACACCTGTTGAGTTTCCGGGATTATTGCCCAATTTTCCACCCAAGGAAAGTTTTTTAATGCCGATGTTAGCGCTTCTAATTTATTTCCTAAAACCGACATGAAAATTTGCTGGCGGCTGAGGCGTTTGTAAAGTTCTTGTAACGGTGCGCTTTCGACCAGATATCCGAGTTCCATGATGCTGACCCAGGTACAAAGTTCGGCTAAGTCGCTGAGGACGTGAGATGATATGACTACGGTCATGCCGACTTCTTGCAAAGCTTTGATAATTTCGCGGAACTGCATTCGGGCGATCGGATCTAAGCCAGAAACGGGTTCGTCTAACAACAACAATAGCGGTTCGTGGATAATAGTTCTCCCCAAACTCAGGCGCTGTTTCATCCCCCGCGACAGGGTAGAAATTAAGCTGTTGCGCTTGTTGGTTAGTTGCACGAGTTCTAAAACGGAGTTGATTCGCTCTCGGCGGCGCGGTTGCTGGAGGTTGTAGAGTCGGGCAAAATAGTCTAAATAATCCCAAACAGTCAAGTCGTCGTAGAGGGGAAAGTCGTCGGGAAGAAAGCCGATGCGCTGTTTGAGAATTGGGTGCGATCGATCGCGCAATAACCTATCCCCGTTGATGTAAATTTCCCCTATAGTCGGTTCCTCAGCCGCCGCCAGCATTCGCAGCAAAGTAGTTTTGCCGGCACCGTTGGGGCCGATCAGTCCGCATACTTCGCCTGCTGCTACTTGCAAATCGATGTCATTGACGGCTATATGGCGATCGAATTGTTTCGTCAGCCCGCGAGTTTCTATTGCTAGTTGTTTTGCCATGTTTGGAGGGTGAATGAAGTTTTATCGGTGCATTCCTGGCATGAACAGAAGTTATATCAAGTCCGATCGATCCGATCCGTTTTTACATGATGCCATGTCTTGTAGGGGCAGGTTCACCGACAATAATTGCCGAAAACCGACAATCTCATAAACCTGCCCCCGGTCGATGACAAATCGCTAATCTACCGGACAGGATATTACGCATCAACACCAAAGAAACCGGGTTGTTGTCGCTTTTAGGTGCTATAACTAACTATTCCCAAAAAAAAAGCGTTTCCGATCGCCCCTGCGTAAATTGCCCCCATCGGGGTAGGCACGGGGACACTACCCCTACAAATCTTCATGAATGATTGAGAGTTGTTATAGATTAAGTCTGCACGGAAAATTCCTCTGGATCGATATCCCAATTTACCCAGCGAATTGCCTCCCTAGCTGATATCAGGTAAGGTGGCACTCTCAAAGCGTGAATGAATCCCGTACTTGGACAAGTCATTTTTAACAAACAAATCGGCTCGAAATCATCGGCTTCATCTATTTGTAATAGTGCATATTCCTGCCAACTATCTATTTGTTTTGCTGACAACTCTTGACAAATGCGAACGTAACCAATCTCTTGAATTAACACTCGCCTCACTTCGGCATTCTCTTCTGTTAAAAGCCATTGCGATTGCCATTGATTTGGGTGGACTTTGCCGTATTCTTCAGGCAATTCGACGCCGTGATAATAGTAAAAATTCCATCCGTCCGCAAACTCAATGGCAGGTTCTCCTTCCGCGTGCAAGCGGTTTTCACTGTCAAAGCGCAGGTGGCGCGGGCGATCGCACACCGCGCAAAACTTTTCAAAGGGAAATATAAAACCGCAATGCTCGAAAAGCACCTTTTGGCAGTGATGTATTTCTTGTGCCTTTTGGGAAAGATTGACGCCTAATGAAGAGATATACCATTGAGTCAAATAGATTTCTTTAAACAAAGTCGTGGGGGTTTCAGGGGATTTAAGGGATAACAAATTATTGGGAAAAAGATTCCCCATCGTTTGTTCCGATAGCTCATAGCTGTCAACCAATTCACTCATTAGCGAACTCAGTGTGCTGTCTGCTTCGGGCTCGATCGTCATGGAATCGAGCTCATAGTCCCACACGCCCGGACTTGCAAATTCTCTCACAATCCATGGGGACATCCTTTTCAAGTGTAGCTTTTTCCCCAATCTATTCCAATGCCCTTGGTTTGACCAGTTTTGTGAATGGTCGCCTTTGGGCAAGTTGAAGATTTGGAGAAAAGCGTCGCGGGGACTGCTGCAAATAATAACTTCGGGTTGTTCTAGACCAATAGCGGCGTAGGCAACTTTGACTGCTTCTGTGGCTTTTTGAGCATCAATTGGTCTAGTCGAGAGAGTAAGATGTTTCTGTGCGAGTTCGCCTGACACGCACATAGCGGTAATTTGATTGTTATTGAGATACAGGCTTATCAAATTGGTGAGCGATCGCAAAGCGCTGAAGTCGGTAATTTGATTGTCGCCCAGATCGAGTGTTGTGAGATTGGTGAGCGAGCCGAGCGAGCTGATATCGGTAATTTGATTGTTGTAGAGATTCAGTGTGGTCAGATTGGTGAGCGAGCCGAGGAAGCTGATATCGGTAATTTGATTGTTGGCGAGAGTCAGTGTGGTCAGATTGGTGAGCCAGCCGAGAAAGCTGAAGTCGGTAATTTGATTGTCGCCGAGATGCAGTGTGGTCAGATTGGTGAGCGAGCCGAGGAAGCTGATATCGGTAATTTGATTGATGTAGAGATTCAGTGTGGTCAGATTGGTGAGCGAGCCGAGGGAGCTGATGTCGGTAATTTCATTGCTGCCCAGATGCAGTGTGGTCAGATTGGTGAGCGAGCCGAGGGAGCTGATGTCGGTAATTTTATTGTCGATGAGATGCAGTGTGGTCAGATTGGTGAGCGAGCCGAGGAAGCTGATATCGGTAATTTGATTGTTGTAGAGATTCAGTGTGGTCAGATTGGTGAGCGAGCCGAGAAAGCTGAAGTCGGTAATTTGATTCTCGCCGAGATGCAGTGTTGTGAGATTGGTGAGCGAGCCGAGAAAGCTGAAGTCGGTAATTCTATTTTTGCCGAGAGTCAGTGTGGTCAGATTGGTGAGCGAGCCAAGAAAGCTGATATCGGTAATTTGATTGTTGTAGAGATGCAGTGTGGTCAGATTGGTGAGCGAGCCGAGGAAGCTGATATCGGTAATTCGATTGTTGTTGAGAGTCAGTGTGGTCAGATTGGTGAGCGAGCCAAAGTTGTTGAGATCCAGTGTTGTCAGATTGGTGAGCCAGCCGAGAAAGCTGAAGTCGGTAATTTGATTGCCGCCGAGATGCAGTGTGGTCAGATTGGTGAGCGAGCCGAGGAAGCTGATATCGGTAATTCTATTTTTGCCCAGATCGAGTGTTGTCAGATTGGTGAGCGAGCCGAGGAAGCTGATATCGGTAATTTGATTGCCGCCGAGATTCAGTGTGGTCAGATTGGTGAGCGAGCCGAGGAAGCTGATGTCGGTAATTTTATTGTCGCCCAGATCGAGTGTTGTCAGATTGGTGAGCGAGCCGAGGAAGCTGATATCGGTAATTTGATTGTTGTAGAGATTCAGTGTGGTCAGATTGGTGAGCGAGCCGAGAAAGCTGAAGTCGGTAATTTGATTGTCGCCCAGATCGAGTGTTGTCAGATTGGTGAGCGAGCCGAGGAAGCTGATATCGGTAATTTCATTGTTGTAGAGATTCAGTGTGGTGAGATTGGTGAGCCAGCCGAGGGAGCTGAAGTCGGTAATTTCATTGAAGCTGAGATCGAGTGTTGTCAGATTGGTGAGCGAGCCGAGCGAGCTGATATCGGTAATTGGATTGTTGTAGAGATTCAGTGTGGTCAGATTGGTGAGCCAGCCGAGGGAGCTGATGTCGTTAATTTCATTGCCGCCGAGATTCAGTGTTGTCAGATTGGTGAGCGAGCCGAGGAAGCTGATATCGGTAATTTGATTGTCGCCCAGATCCAGTTCTGTCATGCTTGAAAGTATCCGATCCGCTGCTTGTGCGTCATCAGTGCCAGCCTTTTCTAACAACACTTTAACTGTGTGCCTTGCCGATTCTGAAAGACTGTCAATATGCCTGCACCAGTCCGCAAAGCTGCTAAAACTCATTAACTCGTTTGGTTGTTGTTCAGACATAAAACACTCCGAGATGGGTAATGGGGTATGGGGCATAGGGCATGGGTAATGGGAATACTGTTGACTGTTGACTATTACAAATCGCCCTTGCGTACCTTCTGTTACTGAATTAAGTCTACTATTTCAAATCTTCCAGCTTAATCCGAGGATCGACAGCTTTGAGCAGCAAATCTGCCAACAAATTCCCCACAATCAACATGGTCGCACCCATCATCAAACTTGCCATTACTAAATACAAATCTTGATTGTTCACCGCATCCAGAGTCAGCTTTCCCAAACCCGGCCAATTAAAGAAATATTCGGCAATAAACGCACCGCTCAACAAACTAGCAAACTCAAAACCCAACAGCGTAATCAACGGATTAACAGCATTCCGCAAAGCATGAATGTAAATTACTCGATCGTCCGGCAAACCTTTAGCCCGTGCTGTTCGGATGTAATCTTGACGCAGCACGTCCAAAAATTGTCCGCGCATCAATCTTTGCAAACCCGCAAAACCAGTAAGACTCAGGGCGACTGTTGGCAAAATTAAGTGCCAGCCGTAATCGAGGATTTGGCCCCACCAAGGTAAGTCTGCGTGGTCAATACTTGTCATTCCTCCGACGGGAAAAAGAGGCGAAGTATTTTGAGCAAAAAATAGCAGCAGCAACGCTGTGATAAAACTCGGAAATCCTTGTCCCGTGTAGCTGACTACTTGCAGAACTCGATCGACTGTGCGGTTTTGATTGACGGCCGCGACAATTCCCAAGGGAATCGCGATCGCCCAAGTTACAATCAAAGATGCGATCGCCATTAATAACGTCGCCGGTACCCGTTCCCACAGCAGCGAAGCTACGGATCGCTGATACACAAAACTGGTGCCAAAATTCCCCCGCGTCACAATTTGTTGCAGCCACAGCCAATACTGCACAATCGCTGGTTTATCTAAGCCGAACTGCTGTTCGAGTTGCTTGAGTGTCTCCGGCGAAATCTTGGGATTTTGGCTCAAAGTATCCAAGTAATTTCCCGGTGCTAGCTCAATAATTGCAAAACAAAGCATCGATGCCAAAAATAGGGTTAAAAGTGCCTGCAACAGTCGCTTGACAACATAAGTAAATGTCTCGCTGCCAAACAGAGAATTCAACATCCGCAAATTTCGATTTAACTTAAGAGAAGTCATACGATTTTAGATTTTAGATTTTAGAATTGAACAATTGAAGAATTGTGAATGATATTAATTCCGGTTGCATCGGAATGATTTAACCGCTCTTGACGCAGAGATCACAGAGTCTCCAGAAAAGAGAGATGAATAATTCCGATGCAAAGCTCAAGGATATTATTTCTCAGTAGTTTTTATTCAGCAGTCAACTGTCAACTGTCAACTGTCAACTGCCAACAGTTAACTAACTAATATTCAACTAGCGTGACGATCGGCACATCGGGCAATTTCTGCCTGCCACCCAAAGCCTGCAATTCAATGATAAAAGCAAAACCGACAAGCTCGCAGCCAGCTTGTTCCAACAATTTAGCCGTCGCCACCGCTGTTCCGCCAGTGGCGATTAAATCGTCTACAATCAGCACCCGGCTGCCCGATGCCATCGCATCTCGGTGCATCTCCAGTCGATCGACACCGTACTCCAACTCGTACTCAGCAAAATGAACCGCACCGGGCAGTTTCCCCGGCTTGCGGACAGGAATAAAGCCTATTCCCATTTTATAAGCCAAAGGCGCGCCAAAGATAAAGCCCCGCGATTCCATGCCCACCACATAGTCAACAGACATTGCAGAGCATTTTTCGGCTAAGCTGTCAATGGTGTAGCGGAGCCCTTGCGGGTCGCGCAGCAAAGTTGTAATGTCTCGAAACAGAATTCCCGGCTTTGGGAAATCAGGAATGTCGCGAATCAGAGATTTGAGATCCATAAGGTTGCAGATCGGCGTTGAAGGTAACGAGGCATCAAAAATGCTACAATAATAACGTCAAAATTTAAAAATTTAAAAATAAAAATTAAAACTAAGAGCTTCTTTAATTTTTATTCTTTAATTGCTTAATCCTTTACGTACTATGTAAACAAATGTCATAATTCCCTAACAAGAGGGTTGAATATCAACATTTGTCACCCTATGATCTAAAGTCAAAAATCTAATATCTAAAATCCAATGATTAAGTTGGCAGCACGAGTGGGTGAGGTTTCTCCTTCTATAACCTTGGCGATCGCCGCTAAGGCTAAAGCCATGAAGGCCGAAGGGATTGATGTCTGTAGTTTGAGTACGGGAGAACCCGACTTTGATACCCCCGAACACGTTAAAGCAGCGGCAAAACAAGCTTTAGACGAGGGGAAGACTAAGTACGGCCCTGTGGCTGGGGAACTGCAGTTAAAAGCTGCGATCGCCCGCAAACTCCGCGATGACAACAATCTCAACTATCAACCGGAAAATATCATTGTCACCAACGGCGGCAAACATTCCCTCTACAATCTGATGATGGCTCTGATCGAGCCTGGAGAGGAAGTAATTATTCCGGCTCCCTACTGGCTAAGCTACCCTGAAATGGTGAAACTCGCTAGCGGCAAGCCAGTAATTGTACAGACTGATGCTTCTACAGGATATAAAATTACACCGGAACAACTGAGTCGAGCGATTACTCCCAAAACCAAGTTATTTGTACTGAATTCGCCTTCTAACCCGACGGGAATGGTGTATACTCCGGCGGAAATCAAAGCCTTGGCTGAGGTGATAGTCGAGCGAGATATTTTAGTCGTTGCTGACGAGATTTACGAAAAAATTATATATGACGACGCCCAACACGTCAGCATCGGTTCCCTAGGCAAAGAAATCTTCGATCGCACTCTCATCAGCAGCGGTTTTGCTAAAGCTTACTCGATGACAGGCTGGCGAATCGGTTATTTGGCAGGGCCGAGCGAATTAATTAAGGCCACCGGCACCATTCAAGGTCACAGTACCTCAAACGTGTGTACCTTTGCACAGTACGGCGCGATCGCAGCTTTGGAAAGCAGCCAAGAATCTGTCGAAAAAATGCGTCAAGCTTTTGCCGAAAGGCGTCAGGTAATATTTGAATTACTCGATGCTATCCCTGGAATTAGCTGCATCAAACCAGACGGTGCTTTCTATATGTTTGTCAACATCAGCAAGACTGGAATGAATTCTTTGGAATTTTGCGACGCTTTCTTAGAACAGCAGCAAGTAGCAGTTATTCCGGGGATTGCTTTTGGTGCAGACGACCACATTCGCTTGTCTTACGCCACCGATTTAGGCACAATTAAAAAAGCCGTAGAAAGGCTCGATAAATTTGTCCGCAGCATCTAAAAATTAGTTAGTAGTCAGTGGTTATTTGTTATTTGTTATCGGTAGCAGCTTACTGGTGACTGCTGACTGCTGACTGCTGACTACAGACTAAAGACTAATGACTAATAACTAAAGCTGTTTAGTCATAATCTCTTTGAGCAAATCCAGCCCCTTCTTAACTCGCCGAGAAACAGTCACCGCACTGATACCTAAGCGTTCAGCCGTTTCTTTCTGCGTCAAATCGTAGAGAAAAACAAACTCCAATATCTCGCGAGTCCGTTGTTCCAACATAGCCAAAGCTTGCTGTACGCGAATTTGATCCTCTTGCGCCAACTGAAAACTCCGATACTTAGTATCGGGCACCAATTCTCCCAGACAAGTAGCCCCCTCATCCTCATCTTGCATCGGCGCGTCCAAACTCAGAGGCGATCGGTTGAGATGGGCCAACTTAATTTCTTGCCATTCTTCTAAAGAAACCTCCAGGACTGCTGCTACTTCAGCATCCGTAGGTTTGCGGTTTAACTGCACCTGCAAATCCTTGATCGCTGCTACTGATTTGCGTTCCAGGGACTGCCAGTGGCGGGGAAATCGCACAGAAGGGCTTTTGTCCCGCAAGTAGTGTTGAATTTCGCCCCGTATGTAGGGAATTGCAAAGGAACTAAAAGCGTGTCCCTTGGCGATATCAAACCGCTCGATCGCCCTGATCAACCCCATACATCCGACTTGCAGCAAATCGTCGTAGCTTTCACCGCACTGGTTGATCCAGTGGTAAACTTCTTTTCTGACCAGTCCAATATTCAGTTTAACTAACTGATTGCGGATTTCATTCGATCCAGAAAGTTGGTACTCGCGCAACAATTGCAAATTTTCGCTTTTTAGCTCGTTCGGCACTGTGGTAGACATGGTGACATAAGGGTTGGTAGAGCAGAGGACTGAGGTTGCTTTAGATCTAGCTTCTTATCTAGTCTAAAACAATTCACTTTTAGCTAGTGTAATCCTAGCACTTAATAGGTGTGATACCTGACACACCCGTTTAACTTTCGGAACGTGAACGGATTTAGCGGGATTATCAGAAGGTTTTCGGCATAAGGCAGACTTTTACCAGGTAGAAGGCCTTCAACCGAATCCCCTATTTAACCAGGTTTTTTTAAAAATATATTATAAGCTGAAAGCGCTTTGACTACAATACTTTAATTAATAAAAAATCCAAACTTCATAACTTGCCAATCACCACAATTCAATCATAAATTTAGTCATTAGTCAACAGTCCTAAGTTATGTTGCTCAAGACTGTTGGCTAATGAAGAGCGAGCAGTACCTTTAGGATAAAAAACTACTCAAGTTCGATCGATCCAGAAAGCCAATTTTACGAGACAGAAGGCTCAATGCGAGCGTAAAACAAACCCCGAATTTTCACGTCCAGAGCCGGTCTAGCTCCCAAATCAGTATCAGAAGGCTGCGTGCTCTCAAAAATTCCGCCGATTTCGCCAGTGGCGCTGTTGACTTTAGCAACTTGGAGAGAAATTTTGCCAGCTTTGGTGCTGGTGTCAGCTACCTTAACATTAGCCCGCACACGTTTGGAATTGTCAGAAGCCGGAAGCGCTACAGCATTGTCATAGCCAGTCGCTACCCCGCGACCTTTAGGGTCTAAAAAGCCTGCGCTGCGGTAAGAAGGAACGTTAAACTCCCCTCTCAAATCGGTGGAAGTATTGATAGCAACCACTCCCGGCTCGGAACTGGCTACCAGTTCTTTAATAGTGAACAAGAAAGGTACTTGCTCTCCGCCCGGTAATTGAATCGTAATTGCTTGAAAGTCCAAGCCGTCCTCTTCTGTGAAAGTCAGAGTCCCGTCATTACCCACCTTGAGCGTACCTTGAACTTGGTCAATGCTCGAGGTGAACCGCGTCAGCAATTTACCAGGCACAAATTCCGCTTCTTGGCGTTTGTTTGCTGGTTCTTCCTTGACAAAATAAGTTGTGGGCTGCAAACACAAACCACTCAGTTTATAGGTGCCACCCGCTTCGATGGGGATCGAGCCCCGAGAAGTTTCTGCCAAGCTAGGGCAGTTATTAGCCAAGCCAGTACCTCTAATCTCGTCGTAGGTGAGCAACTCGGTAGTCGCCACCGTCGTGTCAGAAGCAGAAGAACAAGCAACCAGCGCACTCATGCAAAATGCTAAAAGTGCAACAATTAAAGCACGATATTTCATTGCCAACCTCAATATCCAACATCGGATTATATTAAGAAAAAGCCCTACTTCGAGCAAAATATAATTGCCCGCCGGCAGGCTAGGCCAGCGCTTAGGGCAGCATTTAGATCCAGATCGCTCGCTTCACAGACACCGGCATTGACTCAAAAAATCAAGCTAGTGCGCCGTGAAAATAAGCATGAACTTATGATTTCTCAATCATGTTCGGATCGCAGCCCAATACACATGGTACGACGGGTGGTGCTCTTTTCCTGACTTGGACTGCAAATTAATATTGCTTAAGTCAACCTACTTAAGTTACTTTGCTTATGGCCCCGAATGACGATCGCGACTAGCTCGATTAGTCGGTTGACCAAAAGGCTGGGGACAAAGGCCTTGTAGATTTCAAAGGAAGCAGCGGTATGGACAACGGCAAAGATTTAGAGTCAGAAAAGTTGCAGTCTCAAATGCAATCAGTGACAGAGGCGATTCGGACTTTAGCCGAAAGTTGTCAGGGAGACAGTCTGCTGCTTTTGGCCCTGCTGCGGAGGCTGGAAGCTTCGCACCGGGAAATTCGGGACGGTTTGTTTCAAGCGTCTTTTCCCGACAACCGCCAAGCACTTTACAAACTGCTCAGGAATATTGAAGCCAATGGCGGCTGGCCTTACATCCACCGCATGAAACTTCGATCGCTCTTGGGGTACACCCAACAATTATTATCTCCTCTAGAAGATTCTCCAGCCGAGCCGCCAGAAGACTCGGCCGAAACTCCCCAGGACGTTAAATAGTTTTGAGTGATGAGTTTAGTGAGTTTTACATTAACTCATCACTCATCACTGAGCTGCGCGATCGCGCCTATAACCCGTAAGGTGTAGGAGCTAAGGGTATCGGGTTCGGCACCGTCGGGAATATCGGCGTCTGGCCGGGCATTGGCAATAGTCCGGGAGTCGCCCTCGGGGCGATCGAACTAATTGATAGCAGAGGCGAATCAGGCACACTAACTGTCGGCGGAATCGGAATCCTCGGAGTCGGCGTCGGAGGCGAAGTTGGAGTAGGAGGCGAAGTTGGAGTAGGAGGCGAAGTTGGAGTAGGAGGCGGAGTTGGAGTAGGAGGCGGAGTTGGAGTAGGAGGCGGAGTTGGAGTAGGAGGCGGAGTTGGAGTAGGAGGCGGAGTTG